>NZ_JAAGPB010000005.1:0-76600 GCF_017104585.1 Burkholderia sp. Ac-20392 | reverse complement strand
CGCCGTCTGCGCGTTCGAGCCGTCGCCGACCGCGACGCTGCTGGCGCCTGCCGCGCTGGCGTTCACGCCGGCCGCGAGGGCGTTGGTGCCCGTTGCGCCCGTGTTGTCGTAGTTGCCTTGCGTCGTGCCGTTGTCGTTGACGCTGTAGTAGTGCGTCTTCGCGGCGTTGATCGCGGTCGAGGTCGAGGTCGACAGCGAGGTGATCGAGCTGGTCGCCGACGACAGGCCCGTCGAGGTCGAAGTCGACAGCGAGGTCATCGAACTATTCGTCGAGCTGAGGCCGGTGGACAGCGAACCGATCGAGCTGTTGGCCGACGAGAGGCCCGTCGAGGTCGAGGTCGACAGCGAGATGATGGAGCTGTTCGCCGAGGACAAGCCGGTCGAGGTCGACGTGGACAGCGACGTGATGGAGCTAGTCGCCGACGAGAGGCCGGTCGAGGTCGAGGTCGACAAAGAGGTGATCGAGCTGTTAGCAGACGACAAGCCGGTCGAGGTCGAAGTCGACAGCGAGGTGACCGAGCTATTGGTCGAGCTGAGACCCGTGGACAGCGAACCGATCGAGCTATTAGCCGACGAGAGACCGGTCGACGTCGAGGTGGACAACGACGTGATCGAGCTGTTTGCCGACGAGAGGCCGGTCGAGGTCGAGGTCGACAGCGAGGTCACCGAACTATCCGTCGAGCTGAGGCCCGTGGACAGCGAACCGATCGAGCTGTTGGCCGACGACAGACCAGTCGACGTCGAAGTCGACAGCGACGTGATCGAACTGTTAGCCGACGAGAGGCCGGTCGAGGTCGAAGTCGACAGCGAGGTGACTGAGCTATTGGTCGACGAGAGGCCGGTCGAGAGCGAACCGATCGAACTGTTGGCCGACGAGAGGCCCGTCGACGTCGAGGTCGACAACGACGTGATCGAGCTGTTAGCCGAGGACAGACCGGTCGACGTCGAAGTCGAGAGCGAGGTGACCGAGCTATTGGTCGACGAGAGGCCGGTCGAGAGCGAGCCGATCGAGCTATTGGCCGACGACAGGCCCGTCGAGGTCGACGTCGAGAGCGACGTGATCGAGCTGTTAGCCGACGACAGACCGGTCGACGTCGAGGTCGACAGCGAGGTGACCGAGCTATTGGTCGACGAGAGGCCGGTCGACGTGGAAGTCGACAGCGAGGTGATCGAGCTGTTGGCCGACGAGAGGCCGCTCGAGGTCGAGGTCGACAGCGAGGTGATTGAGCTATTCGCCGACGACAGACCCGTCGACGTGGAGGTCGAAAGCGAAGTAGTCGAACTATTCGTCGAGCTGAGGCCAGTTGACAGCGAACCGATCGAGCTGTTTGCCGAGGACAGGCCGGTCGAGGTCGAGGTCGACAGCGAAATCACCGAGCTATTCGTCGAGCTGAGGCCTGTGGACAGCGAACCGATGGAGCTGTTTGCCGACGAGAGACCTGTCGAGGTCGAGGTCGACAGCGAGGTCACCGAACTATCCGTCGAGCTGAGGCCCGTGGACAGCGAACCGATCGAGCTGTTGGCCGACGACAGACCGGTCGACGTCGAGGTGGACAACGACGTGATCGAGCTGTTTGCCGACGACAGACCAGTCGACGTCGAAGTCGACAGCGACATGATCGAACTGTTAGCCGACGAGAGGCCGGTCGAGGTCGAAGTCGACAGCGAGGTGACTGAGCTATTGGTCGACGAGAGGCCGGTCGAGAGCGAACCGATCGAGCTGTTGGCCGACGAGAGGCCCGTCGACGTCGAGGTCGACAACGACGTGATCGAGCTGTTTGCCGAGGACAGCCCCGTCGAGGTCGAGGTCGACAGCGAAGTCACCGAACTATTCGTCGAGCTGAGACCCGTGGACAGCGAACCAATCGAGCTGTTTGTCGACGACAGGCCGGTCGACGTGGAAGTCGACAGCGAAGTGACCGAGCTATTGGTCGACGAGAGACCGGTCGAGAGCGAACCGATCGAGCTGTTAGCCGACGACAGACCCGTCGAAGTCGACGTCGACAGCGACGAAATGGCGCTGGTTGCAGTACCAACCTGTTGGACGACCGAATACAGCTGGCTGCCGTTGATCGCGTCGGTACTGGTCGACGTTACCTGGCCGGCAGCGACGTTGGTGATCTGCCGTTCTTTGTTGTGGTCACCGACACTAACGGTGCCGACCGGCGAGGCGCCAGCAAATCCGCTGAACGTAACGCCGTTAATGGTTACGCTGCTTGTCGGGTTAGCCGGGGCGGTCAACGAGTTGGCGCCGAGCGCAACGGAGTTGTTCGTAACGGCGACTGAACCAGGGCCGATGGCGACAGCGTCGATGCCAGTCGCGGTGCTGTCGGCGCCGGTAGAGTTCGCGTGGAAGTATTTGATGCCCTGATTGTTGATATTATCGATTGCCGAGCCAACGCTGTTGACGGTCGACGTCGTGCCGTCCGCGTTGTAAGTCGTGTACGCCGGCGCGGAAACCGTCCCGGTCGTCGGGTTGTACGCAGCGCCCCCACCGAGTGCCGACGCCACGCTGTTGCCAAGATTGTTCGTCGTGGTCGCAACCGTGCTGAGGCCGGTCGACGTGGAGGTCGAAAGCGAGGAAATTGCGCTGTTAGTCGATGAGAAGCCCGTCAACATGGAAGTTGACAGCACAGCGATGCCAGTCGAGAGACTGACGTTGCTTGTACTGAGTTGCTCAACTGTCACTGCATCGGTAGGAGCGGAGCCGTCGGCTACGTTAGTGATACGACGATTTGTCACTGCGGTGCCGCCACCCACAGATACTTCCGAGGTCGGCGCAGCTTGATCTGTGATGTAACCTGACCCTGTCGGTGCTGACGCACCTGTTGTACTGCCCGCACCAATCGCGACGCTGTTCGCATAGCTTGCACTTGCCGAAGAACCTAGCGCAACCGCCCCAGACGCACCAGACGCAATGGTTGAACTACCTACGGCAACGGAATTGACTGCTGCTGCAGTTGCATTGATGCCAATTGCCGATGCATTTGTTGCAGCAGCCGTCGCAAAAGATCCCAATGCGGTCGCCCCAGTGGCTGATGCGGTCGCGTACCCTCCCACCGCAGACGCATACCCAGAAGTTGCAGTTGCATTCGCTCCAACCGCAGTTGCGTTACCGGTCGCACCGCCATTGGCGACTGCGAAAGCCCCCGCAGCAAGGTCGAACTGCGCCGCCGCCACCGAAGCACCACCAAGAGCCGTGCTGGTATATCCACTCGAAGTCGCAGAATTTCCAAATGCCGTGCTGAAGTCAGCGCTTGCGGTCGACAAGGCTCCAAACGCCGCACCGCTAAAACCATTCGCGATTGCTCCGAACCCGACTGCTGTCGAACTCATCGCACTGGAAGTCGCGGAAAGGCCGACAGCCATCGATTCTGAACCACTCGATATCGCTCCATTACCTATTGCAATGCCATAGGTCCCAGTACCTTTTACAGTTGCCGTATTCCCAATGGCCACCCCCTCGTCTGCCCCGGCTGCAACCGAAGCGCCGTTGCCAAGGGCAACGGCATTCTGCGAAGCTGCGGACGCCCCGGTGCCCGCAGCAACGGAGTCAATCCCCGTTGCCCCGTTATTGGCATAGTTTCCTCTTTGTGGACCACCGTCGTTCACGCTGTAGTAATGCGTCGACGCTGCTGCCGCTGCTTGAGCAAGCTTATAAAGTTGGCTCCCGTTTACACCGTCAGTTGATGTCGCAGAAATCTCACCGTCCGCCACACCTTGGATCTGCCTACTTCCAACAGCGACTACTCCATTAGTCGGTGCCTGATTAACGGTGAAGGTTGCGCCTCGAAATACACCGTTCGCCGTTGTCCAATTCGTAGTCGAGTGTGTCGCGTTTGCGACGCTGCCGGAACCGATCGCCACGCTGTTTGCCAGCGAAGTCGTCGCGGAAGTACCGATTGCAATTGCGCTCGTCGTTCCGGCGTTAGCCTCGCTTCCCAGTGCGATCGAATCTGCTCCGGTTGCTTGCGCGCCTTTGGTTGTATCTCCTCCAATGGCGATTGCGTTTGCTCCACTCGCAATGGTCGCATTCGTGGCGTCGCCATTTCCACCAAAGCCCAGAGCAACTGAACCATTTCCGATCGCCTGCGCCCCAATTCCGAGCGCAGTGCTACCCGTTCCAGACGCTGTGTTAAACAATCCAATCGCGATCGCCCCTGCGCCCGACGCCGTATTGGCTATACCCAGAGCTGTGGAACCAGCCAGGCCAGAGAGATTATTCATACCAATGGCGGTCGATCCCATACCAAATGCCCGATTACCACAGCCACCGGCAAATGAATTGAAACCCCATGCCAACGTTGCCTGGGAACCCGCGGGTGACACCCCGCCACCAGAAATTCCCGATGCACCGCTGTAATAGCCGATCGGCACCCCGTTCCATGTAATGTTGTACGCTGGCACCCCGGTCCATGCAACTCCAGGATCGGTTGTTTGTGACGTCGTTCCAAGCGTGAATGCGACGTTTGAGGTGGTTAGTGCAGTTTTGGAAGGACTCAGACTCAAACAGTCATCGTCGCCCGTGATTGCGACGCCTTGCCCCGAAGAGCCAATATAACTGTTGCCTACCGTTCCGGTTGTAGAACCCGAAGCACCAATCGAGTTGGAGCCAGTCGTATTGCCACCTCCGTTTATTACACCAGCGAAAACGGGCGCGGGACTAATTCCTCCGCCAAATAAGGATCCTATTGCAAGCGTGATTGCAAACGTCCGACTCGTTGCAAGCATCTCCATGATGTTGGAGGTCCGAGATGAATGTGCCCCCCCCTGCTTAGCGCGCGCATGCTCGGATGCGACAACGTAGTTTCCACTAGCTTTGCACCAGATAACTTTGAATACTTTATTCATATCCACCCCAAACCGCGCAAAATCACCCTCATTCAAATCGACAAATTAAATCGATTTGATTGGGATTATTAATTATTGACTTCATTCAAAGCGATACGCTCACATCACACTTAATACACATCGCCAATGCATGAGCCCCGATGCCGACAATATTGCGACGCCATACCTTACAGTTACATCGACAACAATTAAGGCCTTGCCAATATTTAGGTTATGACGCCACTCAGGCATGGTATTGCCAATTAATATTAAATCGGCTTACAAATGTTTAAAAACTTAAAATTTTACAATGATTATAATATAACCACACCACCAGTAATATCAATTTGTGTATTTTTTTAAAATAATCATCATTTTTTGTTTTTATAAAAAATCATGCAATTGAAAATCACACCCCCCGCAAACGTTTAATCTATCTTTGCACATCGCAAAAAAAATGGCTTCCGATCACCAGGCCGCATAAAGTCTACGCCACTGCATTCAGCCAATCGCGATTCGATAGATTGGATGCCCTCCACGGTCTTTGAGCAAGGGATGCAGATGTCATCAATGTAGATTTTTCGACCTAGCTCAAGCGGTTGTACTTTCGAAACGTAAACTGGCGATGCGAGATTACCTGACATAAGGATCTGCGCCGAATCTCCGCACGCACGAAATTACACAAGATCGACGTGATCAGGCCCCGAAAACGTTGCGATTGGGTGGATATGCTGTCGACCAGCTCAAGCCCAAAGGCCAACGTTCAGAAGGCGCGCTAAACACCGTAGCGTTCGTATCGAAAAGGGAATCCGGGCGGCTGTATCGACAGCTTGAGCCGCGTCTATGTTCAGTCCGACCAGATGAGCCATTTCATGCGAACTCGTCGCCGCCTTCGCCCGGCGGATGGCCGTCGCGCGGGCGACCAGCGGGACGGCTTCGAGTTCCGATGTGACAACGGCGAACCGCCGCGCGTGACGTTCGCGTCGGAGTGCTGCGACCGAGAGACCGTGAGCTTGGCGGCTATGACGGCGGGCCACAACGGGTGACATCGTGCGCGACGTGATGCTAGCGGCAGGGCAAAATCGGTTTGCCGAGAAACTGCAAATACCGTCCGAGATCGAGTGGCTGACCAGCAACGTTTCGGGCTATACGGTCGACGACACGCGCCGGATTGCGACGGACATTGGCCTGAAGCCATTGACCATGCTGGCGTGCGGCCCGTAACGGTATGGCCGAGAGTTTCGCGAAGACCATGAAACGTGATTACGCCGCCTGTTAGTTGATGTCGGACGCGGCGACTGCTGCAAAAAACTTGGCCGTCGCGTTCGAGCATTACAAGGAGAAGCAGCCCCACAGCGCGCTGAAATACCGCTCGCCTCGCGGGTTCGGGCGCTCGATAGATTCAACTACTTTAGCGTGAAGCGGTTTCCGGGATTACAGGGTCGATTCCACAATCAGTTGCCAGTAGGCGAAGGGAGAACTAATGGTCATAGTACGAACGCACCACACAACCTAGGCAATATGCATCGTCAACGCAGCCATATTTGCCGGTACTTTACTCGAACGCTTTAGCACGCTTGATTGGCCGCTATGCTAGGCCACGTCGCAATGCGCTTTCCGCATAGGGCAGCGTTTTCAAGCATTGATCAGACTATTGCAAATTACTATATCCTTGCCCCACCGGAGTACAACGTGAAGGTCCTATCCAGTGCAATGATTTGCGCCACTCTGCTGGCTGCTGCGGCGTCGGCTAGCGCCGCTGGGTGTCTAAAAGGTGCAGCGGCGGGCGGTGTAGCAGGCCATGTTGCCGGTCATCATGGCGTCGTGGGTGCCGCTGCCGGATGCGCAATCGGTCACCATCACGCGGCGAAAAAGGCAAAAGCCGCTAGCACGCCGGAGGAACTTCGCAATAACGGCTGACGCGCCGAGGCGCGCCCAACCGCCGAGATGATGGCCGCACCGCAAACGTGCCCTATTTATCACGCTCGCCTTTCCGTTGTCCAGCGCAAAATACTCACTGAGTAAAACATATGCGGCTACCATTCGATGAACTATTTGCCAACACCTCAACCGAAGTGCTTTCCAATGAGGCGCGTGTCCCTTGCAAACCGAATTCGGACAGGTCCGGAACAACGACGCTACCGGAACGAGAAAACCGGATTGCGGATTTGCGAGACTTCTTTGCAGCCACAGCCCTTCAAGGATTGCTTTCAAGGGATGCCGGACGCAACATTACAGCAATCCCAGATTATGAATCCAAGAGAGCGGCAAGCGCTTACAAGCTTGCCGACGCAATGCTAAAAGCGCGCTGACGAAGCGACGTCAGCGTCCGAGCGGCTCACTGAGTATTTCGCTCGGTGAGCGTAAGAACCTATCAGGTGTGCGATTCACGGACATCGTTTCACTTTTTAGTGCGCCGTTTCCATTGCGTGCCGGAGCTCGAGGCCCCGTTAGGGAGACGCGAACTCCAGCACGAGCCGGTGATGTTCGGCGAGAGTCTTGTCGACGCGCCATTCGCGGTGTCGAATTCGCTCTTTCGATTCGTCGTAGGCACCGCCCACCTCCTCCGCGAGAGGTGTGACTGCGCCCAACTCCGCGATACGGTCGATGGGCGTCTTACCACCAAGTGAGCCGTGCGGGCGCCGCCAGTTGTAATCGAACTGCCACTCCTCAATGCGTTGGTCGATCGCATCCTTGGTCGGCGGATGATGCGACCAGAATTCGTTGCGGTCGGTGAGCTGTGAACGCTCGACCTTGCCATTGAGGTGTGGCGAGCGTGGCAGGATCGGTCGGAATTTGATGCATTCGCTCATCAAGCACCGCTGCACCGACTCGGCGAAAAACTCACCACCTCGGTCGGTCTGGATACGCTGGATCGGGAACAGCATCTCCTAAATCACGCGATCAAGAAAAAGCAGCGTATTTCGGGCATTTCTGCGTGGGTATATCGCCAGTACCCGGAATCTCGAACAGTCGTTGATCGCCGTTTATTGGTACGCACCTCGAGCGATTCTCGTCGTGTCCATCTGGACGCGGTCTCCAGGCACCGGTCGGATATAGCGTTTCGGCTGCGCCGGTCGCTTGGATCGAATCAACGGCTTTGCGCCCGCCTCGCTCAAGATCTGGCGAATGGTCGCGACAGATAATTCTCGTTGCTCGTGCAGTCGCAAATCATCCTGGATACGCCGTGCGCCTTTGCGTTCGACACGCAATCGGAGGATCGTCGCCCGATCAGCCGCGGAAACCTACTGGTTGGAGCTGCGGCGTGGACGACGGCTGCGAGACTGGAGCCCCGCTTTTCCAGCTTCCTGATTGCGGCGTAGCCATCTGCGAAGTGTCGGTCGAGATATGCCACATCCCGCGCACACGAGGCCGGCATTGCCGGTCTCGTGATACATGCGTACCCAACGTAATCGCGCGGCGATTTGTCAGTCCATCGCTTCATTTTAATTGAAACGATGTCTATGAATCACACATATCAGTAGCCGCGCGCGACGAGCTTTGACCGGGTCTCAGCATCCTCCACTCAGCGCACAATCTCTCGGGAGGCCCTACCGATAAGGGCGACTAGGGCGGCACGACACGCGGTCATCGCAACCCGTCGGGGACCTAGAATTACGCAGCCAGCAAGCGCCACACCGATGGCCGTTCCTGTTGGACCGGCTATGGACGGCAACCCTATCCCCTGACCAGAGCGTGATTTCCGCTGTAACACTTCGATTAAGTGACAACACGCTGACAATTCGGCGCGTGTTGCGGCCATGTGAGCAAGGATTGCCCGACGCTTTGATTCCAGCGAGGCATCGCCATTCTTACGCTTCATCAAAGGCGCTCCTTAATGGCTTGGATGTCACGCTGCAACTCGTCACCGATAACGGAAAATGTGCCAAGCTCTTCGCGTGTGCGCACGACAATGAACGTGCCAACGGCTGCAAATATCCAGAATCCCGCCACGGTCCACGCCGTTTCGATCAAGTACGGCGTCTTCGCGGCACTGACGATCGCTGCGATGCACACGAACGCAAGCCCGAACATAGCGCTTAGTCCGAGCACTGCATACAGTATCAAGTCTCGCAAGAAGCGCCGTTTGGCCAGATCGAACTCGACTGCTGCAAGGCTCGCGTAATCAGACAAGCGCAAAACCGAAAATCGCGCGACGTTCTGCCACTTCCTCATTGTTGAGAACCAAATCATGGCGTGCTCCGGTGCAGGCCACTACACACCGCGTGCCGATGGGCAACGGCCGATCAACGCTTTGACCAAAGCGCACCGATGACAAAGCTCACCGCCGCGATAGTCAACAGTGTCGTGACAGGATTATTGGCGGTAACGTCGCGCACCTGTTCAAGCGCCTCGCCGTAAGATTGCTGAGCCTTGCCGGCCACTTGACGCAACTTTCCCTCAAGCTGCATCTCGGGATCGCCGACCGCGTCGCCGACCGCTTCTTGTCCCTTGCCAGCCAGATTGCGTACGATACCGTCCGTTTTTTCAAACATATTCGACCTCCGGTTCAATTGTATTACCCAAATCGAGCTCTCAAAATCGAGCTCTCAACCCACCTAGATACAGTTCTACTACATCGACAACATCATCCGATTTCCTATGAGAAAGTATAGAGACAGCATAGGATCGCGAATCATATTCAAATGCACTGGGATCCTTAGTGCATTTGTGGGGGGCACGACAATGCAGCCGCCTGCACGTTGCCTTCACTGTCGAACAGAAACCTCTGCGTGTACTTTCCGAGTATCGGACGAGTCTCCGACTCACTCGAGGGCTAACGCGCCACCATACGAAGGGGTCGGTACGCGGACGGTCTTCCGAAATAGCGGAAAACCGCCACGCGCGCGTCGACCGCCGTTCCTCATCGGCTAATCAAACAGTTACTGAACATGGAACTTGGGTGACGTGGCAACAGTCCCGCTGACCGTACAGTCCGGCGTCAATACAGCATTGTTGAATGTCAACGAAGAGCTCGGATCGTTCCATGCCGTCACCACCTTGCTCGGACCGCAGGTGCCGAGCAACGTAACATTCACCTGAGCGTTATTGATCGAAAGTTGCGTCGTGTTATCTGCTTGACCGGTCCACGGCGACCCACTACTTGCACTGCCGCTAATTAGGCCGCATGTCGCACCGCCCGCGAATGTCGTCGACGTGATAGTTAAGATGCCGGTCGACGTGATCGTTCCGTTGAAGGTGGACGTACAGGACGCGTTGATTGACCCTTTGCTGAGGCTTGTGATGCCCGATGCGGAAAAAGGCTCGCCGTTCGGGTTCATCGGCTGACCGTCGGCCCGCGTAACGGTAACTGCGAAAGCAGGCGCGGCCGAAACCGCGGTGAAAGCCACTGCAGCAACAAGCGATACGATTTTGCGAATGCTCATTTGAACTGCCCTCTCTCTTCACAAATGGCGGCACGCCGCCAGGAACGCGACCTCCCGGCCGAAAAGGTCCGGCCAGCCAGTCGCAGGAAGCCGCCGACGCGCGTCATGCGCACCGGTCGGCTCAGAACTTGTAGGAAATCCCGACGAACGTGATCAGCGGGTCAGCCTTCAGCCGCGTGCGCGTGGTGGCCAGCGTCGAGCCGTCGGCCGCCTTGATCACGAGCGACGAGTAGGTCTTCAGCGGCATGTAGGTCAGCGTCGCCGTGAGCCCCCAGTGCTTGTCGATCGCATAGCTCGCACCGACGTTGTAGACCGGCGTGAACGACGACGACGCCTTGCCCTCCACCGACGTCGGCCCCGGCTTGCCGGCACCGGCCGCAAGCACGCTGCCGAGGTTCTCGTTGATGTCCTTCGCGAAGTTGCCGTTCAGCTCGATGTTGCTGAACCAGCTGTAGGCCACGCCGATCCCGACGAACGGCCGGAACCGCGCGGTCGACGAGTTGAAGTAGTACTGCAGAATGATCGTCGGGCTCCACTGCCGCGCGTTCTTCACCGCCGGCTGGTTCGCCGGGTTGTCCATGTTGACGCTGCCGAGCGCGCCGGCCGGGCCAGGCGGCCGGATCGAGCCGTGCCCGGTGAGCGTGAACTCGGGCGGCACGCCGAGCACCGACGTCACCGCGATATGGTCGGTGAAGAAGTGCGTGAGCGTGAGGCCGACGGTATCGGCGTTGTTGACCGTCAGGCTCGTGCCCGGCGACGTGAACGACCCGGGCAGGCGCAGCGGCCCGTTGATCGGCATGCCGGCAAGATTCGTCGTCAGCCCGTTGGTCGAATCCTGCGGCATGATGTGCAGCCAGCCCAGCGTCGCGACGTTGTCGCCCGCCTGCTGGGCCGATGCGAGCGTCGACACGCCTGCGACGACACCCGCGACAATCAGCTTCTTCATGAAGTCTCCCCTCATTCTGTCCGGGCGCCGCGCATCTGCGCGCGGCGCCACCGTGTCTCCATCCAGGCGTGCGTCACTGCACGAATGCGCCGACCGTGAAGTACGGGTTGCTCGTATCGTTCATGTCGAGGAACCCGAATACGCCGCCGGTGAACACGAACTTGCCGGTCGCCGGCCCCGACGCCGCATCCGCATGCACGGTCGTGACGACACCGGGCACCTTCTGCGTGTAGTCGAGATTCAGCGCACGCGTGAGCGCGGCCTGCGACGCATTGAACGGATCGAGCAACGTGGCCTGCGCGCCGACGAGCGCGGTCGCGCGGTAGTTGAACGCGCTGTCGACACCCGTGTACTCGCCGTTCTGCGAGCCTTGCGCGATCGCCGTCTGCGGGCTCAGGAACGAGATGCCCGATTCGTCGTCCGCGCTCGGCGGGCCTTGCGTGAGGTCCGCGTTGGCTGCACCCGTGCGGATGAAGATCGGCACGAGCTGGTTGCGCAGCTTGCCAACGATCAGGATCCCCTTGCCGGCCTTCGCCGGATCGACCGCCGCGAGCGTCGGCTGAATCTGCGGCAGGTAGTTGAGCGACTGGAACGCCGGCGCATCGGGCCGCAGCGTGAACGGCTGGTTCACGGTCGCGCTCGATGCAAGCGGCTGCCCGCCGTTCTTCTTGCCGAAGTTGTCGGTCTCGACGTAGCTGCCGTCCGCGTTGATCGTCACCTGCTGGTCGAGCGCCACCGGCTGGAAGCTCTGCGACGGCACCTGGTGATAGCCGAGCTGGTTGTACTTGCCGGCGATCTTCGTCAGGTCGGTTTCCAGCGACGAGAAACTGATGAACGGGTAGTACGGGAACGTCGTCTGCGGAATCTTGCCGACGCCGATCACGCCGTTGAACTGGATCGTCGCGCCGGGGATCGCGCCGCCCAGCACGCCTTCGCCGAGGAACAGCCGCGCGGGCCGGTTCGGGTCGAGGCTCGCGTTCTGCATCCGGAACGTGCACTGGTTCAGCTTCACCGTCGGCAGCCCCGTTTCGTCGGCCAGCGTGCCGTCGACCACATTCGCGGGGGCCGTGTCGCGCGTCGGCTGCACGGTGCCCGCGGTGGTCGGCACCGGCGACGCGAGGTAGGTCATCCGGTACGTCATCTTCGTCGTGTCGAGCTGCACCTTCACGAGCTCGCCCGATCCCGACCCGCCGATGAACACCGTGTTGTAGTCGATCGTCTGCGGGCACAGCCGGACCACCGGTGCGGGCGGCGGGTCGCCGTCGCCGCCGCATGCGGCCAGCACGGGTGCGAGTGAAGCCGCAGCCATCCATTGCTTCAAATTCATAGGAATCCTCTTGAAATTCGATCCGCCGGCGGCGACGCATGCGCCGCCGGTGTTACGTGTTCAATGCAGGGTTGGTTACTGGACGAACGCGCCGACCGTGAAGAACGGGTTGACCTGGCTGTTGTTGACAACCATCGCGTAGACGTTGCCGGCCGTCACGATCCAGCCCGTATCGCCCTTCTTGAAGATCGCCAAGTTTCCGTTCGCGCCCTTCGCGATGAAGTCGCTGTTGGCCGTAACTCCGACTTTCCCAGGCGATACCTGTGCATAGTCCAACCCAAGCTGTGCTGTCACTGATGACGTTTGCGGATCGATCAATGCAGCCGAATTGCCTTGGAAGAGCGCCGACGTATAGTTTGCCGCGATACTCGACACCGCAGTGCCGTCCGAACAGTTACCTGCCGCCGGCAAAAAGAAAGTGCCATCGTACTTGCCCGGTAGGTCTGGATGTGACTTATTTCTGTCGAAGCTCGGCCCCGAATTTCCAGGTGCCCCCGACGGCCCATTGGACGTAACGACACCACATGCCGAGGCGCTCGTCGCACCGATAAATCCGCCTTTCAACACGTTGCTCTCGACGGCTCTCGCGGGTGTAAGTATTGAAATGCCCACCTCCGCATCAGCCACCGACGCAAGAGGGTTATTAGCTGCCGCATAAGAAAATCCGACTCGAATGACAACTGGCACCAACGCACCGTTCAGCTTTCCGACGATCATCACTCCGTGCGCCTGACTTGGTGTAAGAATCACGAGAGGTTGCTCTTGTCCTGCCGACGGATACGGCATCCCCGTTAGCGGGTGACTGACAAACACATTGTCTGGCGTACCGTCCGCGTTCTTGCGCAACGTCCATGGCATTCCGGTTGTCTGACAGGAATAGTCGCTGTCTTGCGTAATCGTGCACGAGCCGTCCGCATTGAGCGTCTGGTTCCAGTTCACGACGTCTGGCTGCCAACCCTGCGGCACAGTGGTCTGGAAAGAGGTGCCAGTCGGCGAAAGATGAAGGCCAACCTCGTTGTACGCGCCGGCCACCTTCTCGAAATCCGTTTCGATGCTGCTAAACCCGATGAACGGGTAGAAGTCAAACGTCCGCGACGGCACCGCTCCGAGAACCACGCCCGGTACGAGTTCGATGCCCGAAAAGGCGATTGTGGCACCTGGAATCCCACCACCCACGATCCCATTACCGACGAACAGCATCGGAGGATCTGAGCGATTTATCGTTATCGCGTACGCACCATCACTCGTTGCACCACTGTCGAGCACGAACGCGCAGCGATTCTGCTCTGGTGTTGGGAGATTGGTCGGGTGATGGAACGCGCCGCTGATCGTCAGACCAGCGCGCGTGTTGTTGATCTGTCCTGCCGTGGTCGGTACCGACGAGTCGACGAACTGCATCTGATAGCTGAGATTCGTCGTGTTGAATTTCACTTTGATGTACTCGCCACTGCCGGCCCCCCCCGTATACGTCGTCGTGTAATCGAGCGCGTCCGGACATAGCTTTGTTAAAACGGGTGGCGTAGTCTCCGCGCCGCTAGGCCCGCATGCGGCGCCTGAGCACTGCGGCACGTTAATCGGCCCAGGGTCATCCCCCCCGCCGCAAGCGGAAATGAACGGTCCCAATACCAGCCCCATCACTGCTAGCCTTTTCCACGCAGGTATCACAATCATTGCTCGCTCCTCATCGGGCGCGAATACCTTCGCCCCTAACGGCCCCTAGCCCAACAATCACCGCTACACACGCTCTCAGCGAGACAGCATTCGTCCCGACTCCAGAGAGCCGCGTCGTGAAGGTGCCCTTCTAAGATCGTATGAAATCTACCTGCGCTTTTTCCATCTGTCGAAGAAGACATCCGTTTTCCCGTGCATGACGGAAATCGGCTCGCAATTCTGCCTAATAACGAACACCCATATATTTTCCCCAACCTCTTGGCTATTCGATCTCTTTATATGCGACGGCCTTGTTGACGCGACTATGATTTGCCAGCCCGATCATGTAAATGGACGAAAGATTCCAAACAACGGAACGCCGGATGACGCAAGGCACGTAACGAGGCAATGGTTATTTCAAACACACCCCACCATCCAAGAATAAGAATTATCTCAGGAACCCAAAGCGGCAGAATTTGTATTATTTTTTAAAATACATTTTCTAAAAAAAATGTAACGTATTATTTTCAAATTAACGCCCCCACACCAATGTCATCATGATTATCGACAGAATTGCATTTAACCCCGTTTATATTGAAGCACTCGTGCCGTCGTCAATCTCGACCTCCTTATGTCCCCTTCGAGCACTTAAGGTTTCGATGGCAAGAGCTTTGCTCATTGCAGACGCAATCTCTTCGGTCACATGCGATGGAAGCGACTGGAGTTGGCCCAGTAGGAATCGGCATTACGTCAGCTAAGATTTCTGAGAGTCCTTTAGAGACAGGAAGTTGTGAAGTCAGCGATATTTCAGCACACTACAGGCAAATCGCACCTGTCCATTGCGCTGGGCGCGGAAGCCGTGCGCGCTGGCAAGAGCGTCTACTTCGGCTCGCTGGCCGAGGTCGCCAACACGATGGCCAAGGCCGAGCGGGAAGGCAACCTGGCGCAGCGCGTGCGCTTCCTTGCCCGTAACAGCCTGCTCGTCGTCGACGAGATCGGCTACCTGCCCATCGGCTCCAACGGTGGCAATCTGTTCTTCCAGATCGTCAACGCCTGCTACGAGCGCTGCGCGATCATCCTGACGTCTAATCGCAGCTTCGGTGAATGGGGCGACGTGTTCGGCGACAGCGTGGTGGCTGCGGCGTTGCTCGACCGGCTGCTGCACCACGCGATCGTCGTGCAAATCGAAGGCACATCGTACCGCCTGCGAGAACACGCCGATCTGCTGCCGGACCATCTGCGCAACCGTCCATCTTCCCTGAACCCCGTGCCCGCTGAACCGGCTCGCCGGCGTCCGGGCCGCCCCCGAAGGAATCCATTCGATCACGTCGCCGGTTGATCACCGTCCGAACAGGGTGGGGAATTTTACTTCGACACTTCGGGGTTGCGGACAAAATCTTGGACTACCTTGGAGGTAGTTCATGTATTCGTACGAAGACCGGGTTCGAGCGGTTCGGCTCTACATCAAGTACGGTAGGAGCGCGGCGGCAACTATTCGCGAGTTGGGATATCCCTCGCGGAAGAACTTGGCACGATGGTACCGTGCGTTCATTGAGGTTGGCGATTTGCCGGCGGGCTATCGCCGCTCCAGGCCACGATACTCCGCCGAACAGAAGCAGATCGCGGTCGAGCATTATTTGAGTCATGGCTGCAATTTTGCCGCGACCACGAGAGCACTGAGGTATCCGTGTCGCGCAGTGCTGGCCGCGTGGGTCCACGAGCTGCGCCCTGATATTCGGAAACGTCTTGTCAGCAATGCTCCGAATGTGCTGTCGTCCCCAGCGTTGAGGCAGGCAGCGGTCATTGAGCTGTGCACCAGAGACGAAGGTGCACGCGTGATCGCGGAAAAGATAGGCGTGAGCAGGCCGACGCTATACAACTGGAAAAATAAGCTACTCGGTCGTGAGGCTCCGGCATCCATGAAACGCCATAAGAATCTGGCATCGGCCCCTGAGCGGGCAGAACTGGAGCAGCAACTGGAATCGCTTCGACGCGACATACGACAGTTGCAACTCGAACACGACATCCTGAAGAAGGCCAATGAACTGTTAAAAAAAGGTCTGGGCATCGACCCGCGGCTCCTGAGCAATCGGGAGAAGACGACGCTGGTTGATGCCCTGAGACGAATCTATGCACTGCCAGAGCTGCTCGCCGTATTGGGTCTTGCCCGCAGTTCCTACTTTTATCATCGCGCACGACTGCTTGTCGCTGACAAGTATGCTGGCATGCGTCGCGTCATCACAAACATCTTCGAACTCAATTACCGTTGCTACGGCTATCGCCGGATACGCGCGGCACTCGGTAAGCAGCAGGTCTTCATATCGGAGAAAGTCGTGCGACGTTTGATGAGGCAAGAAGGCTTGGCCGCTGGCAGTTCCCGCCGGCGTCGCTACGGCTCCTATCAAGGAGAAATAGGCCCCGCGCCAGAGAACCTCATCAATCGTGATTTCCGGGCGGCAGCGCCGAATAAAAAGTGGCTCACCGACATTACGGAATTTCAGATTCCAGCCGGCAAGGTGTATCTATCGCCCGTGATCGACTGCTTCGATGGGCTCGTTGTCAGTTGGTCGATCGGCACGCGTCCGGACGCCGATCTTGTGAATACCATGCTCGACGCAGCGATCGAGACGGTGGCCGACGGCAAACACCGTCCAATGGTCCACTCCGATCGCGGTGCGCACTATCGCTGGCCCGGGTGGCTCTCACGGATGCACGATGCCAAGCTGATTCGCTCGATGTCGCGCAAAGGTTGCTCGCCCGACAATGCGGCATGCGAAGGTTTCTTCGGCCGGCTGAAAACGGAGCTGTTCTATCCCCGGGGCTGGCAGGCTACAAGCATCGAACAGTTCATCGAAGCGGTCGACTCTTACATCCGCTGGTACAACGCCAAGCGGATTAAGATCTCGCTTGGCTCACTGAGCCCGCTCGAATACCGGGAGAGCCTCGGACTCGCGGCATAAACCAGTCCAAGATTTTAGCCGCACCCCCTTCTGGGGAAATTACGTCCGAGGTTGACACCCACTCGAAGTGACAATGTAGGGAGTCGCTTTAGCGTGGTCATTGTCTTGCGGACCTGGTCTCACAGGTCTGTCGTGCCGACGACGCCCCCCGTCTTCAGTAGCACTGGGCTTTAGAGTCCGGGCGGGAATTCAACGCTTTCTCCGCCAGTTTCCGGGCGTAGGATGTGGGCGTTAATCCGCCCAGCGATTTCTTCGGCCGCTCCTCGTTATATTCC
The DNA here is from genome assembly GCF_017104585.1 of Burkholderia sp. Ac-20392. NCBI lineage: Bacteria > Pseudomonadati > Pseudomonadota > Betaproteobacteria > Burkholderiales > Burkholderiaceae > Burkholderia > Burkholderia sp. Ac-20392. The sequence goes on along the minus strand of NZ_JAAGPB010000005.1, from coordinate 59,225 downwards.
CGACGCCAATCCTCGATCACGACCTTGGCGTGCGACAGGCTGGTGAACCAGTGTTCGTTCAAGCATTCGTCCCGGAAGCGCTCGTTAAACGATTCAATGTAGGCATTTTGGTTCGGCTTGCCCGGCTCGATCAGAAACAACTTCACGCCCCGCTGATGCAACCAGGTCAGCATCGCCCGACTACAAAACTCCGCGCCGTTACCGGTCCGAATCGCCTGCGGCAAACCGCGATGCACGGCCACGCGATCCACAATGCGCGTTAGCCCATGCCCGCTGATTGCACGCTCCGGCACAATGGCCACAGCCTCATGCGTTGCTTCGTCGACCACGGTCAAACTTTGATCACGCGGCCTTCCGCAGTTCGGTCAAACACAAATCCATCGACCAGACTTGGTTGGCCGCTGACGGCCTCCACAGTGGTTGACGGTCCGAGGCCGGCACCTTTCGGCGCACCTGCAATTTCTCTTCTGCATACAGCCGCTCGACCCGCTTGTGATTCACCCTCTGGCCCGACTGCCGCAGCTTCAGATAAATCATCCCCGCGCCGTAACGGCGATGCCGCTGAGCCAGTGCCACAATCTCAGCGCGCAACGACACATTGTGATCCGGAGCGGGCTGATGAGGGTAGGCGCTGGCGCTCATGCCGATAACCTGCAAGGCCCGGCGTGCACTCAGGTCTCGCTGCGTCATATGGCGCACCACCTCTCGGCGTGAAGGGGCGCTAACCACCTTTCTCGCAACGCCTCGCGCGTGACCTCGTCTTCCAGCAGTGATTCGGCCAGCAGCTTCTTCAGCCGGGCGTTCTCGACCTCCAGCTCCTTCAGGCGCTTCGCGTCGGACACGCTCATGCCGCCGAACTTGCTGCGCCACAGGTAGTAGCTGGCTTCCGAGAAGCCGTGCCTGCGGCACAGCTCCTTGATCGGGATCCCCGTCTCCGCCTCCCGCAGGAAGCCAATGATCTGCTCTTCGGCGAACCGCTTCCTCATGTCCAATCTCCTGACTACTTGATTGGACTCTAAATCGTCGCGCTACTCAAATCGGGGGAGACGTCGCCGAGAATCTTGTCGACCATCTTTATTTCTACGTTTCTATTCAAGTTCAACTACCGCTTTCGACTTCCACTAGTACGTTTTCCAGCGCGTGCTGGCGGTCGACACGACACACAGACCCGTTTGCGACGAGTGTCATGACGGTAAGCGATGAACTTCGCACCGCACTCAATACACTTCGTACACGATAGATCTCCATTTTCGACAAAGCGAATAAGCAACCAAGCCCTTGTCATGTCGAGAGAGGTACAACACCCTGCAACATAGCACCGTTCACTGTACAGGCTGTATGCCTTCACCAGAGCATCTACCCTAGAACACTTGGCTTTGAATCGTAAAAAACTATAGATAGTATAAAACAGTGACGCATGAATATTCGCAATCCAAGTCAAGTACCAATCGCTTGAAAACGGAAGCAAGCCTTTTGGTGGGGACACTCCTCTAACCTCGCGATATAACCTCAAAAGTCGATCGCGTGGCATTGCTAGCTCGATCTCTAGCATTTGCGGACGAGCACCCAAACGAATCATTGCCACGGCGTCTAGAATATCTTGCGCGCCATGGACCAGGCCATCCGAATTTGAGTCGCTATTCACGTAGCATCCTGAACGTGTGGTTCAGAACTTGCGAGTGCCGCTGCAGCATGTAAGTGGGCGATCTCGGCAGACGCATGTGATTTCGAGAGCGCCAAAAACGTTCCACATCGATTCAAACGCAACACACACACGAGCTGCCCCGCGGAGGCCAAATTCATCATTCGTTTTATGGGAAGCTCCTCGATTACGCTGGCAATCTCCGGCGTCACACCGAGTCGAAACATCGCCATCGCACGGTCTGATTTCAGTAATTTTTGGGCCAACCATAGGTAAGAAATATTCAGATCTCTTATAGCATCGTGTTCGTCAAGAATGTTCATAATAAACCTTGATTGCAAGTTGAGCCGAATCAATCTAATAAGGCCAGCCTTTTATCTCGGCAATTAACAACAAATATTATTCAATTCCGCCTTCATCAATCAATGAATTCGATACCAGTTCGTAACATAAAAAATATCCGCACCACCATAATGCTGCGACCACATGAATTTTGTCGTATAGTCAATGTTAAAATGATTCGAAGATATAAATTTTCAATTTCTTAAACTTTAAAAAATCCACCAATCTTACAATTAGTACTACGATTCATATGACCCTCCGCAAAACCAGTGTTGATGATGGTGATTCAGTTGTAAATCAGACCAATAGGGCGACGTAGATCGTCCAAAGGTCTTAGGACTATCATAAAAGGTCGCATAAACGTGGCAATTTTTTAAGAATTAATCTGCGAGATATTTGAATTTTATGAAGATACTGATCATGAGTGACCATCCAATTTTGCGAGACGGAATCACCGCCCTGCTGCGTCAGGACAATGACAAGGTGATTGTCCGTCACGCGCATGATGTTGATGAAGCAGCGACGACCCTAAAATCGGACGGAGATCTTGATACTGTAATATTCGATATACAACGAAATGGAATCAATGACTTGAATTCTTTGTCGTCTATTACGCATTCGCGGGAAGATATCCGCATAATCGTACTGTCGCCCTCTGAGAAACCCGAAGATGTTCGTGCTGCGTTTGCGCAAGGAGCTTTTGGTTATGTGCCGACATCTGCCGATACACATACGCTACTCTCTGCCGTAAAGATGGTCCTCACCGGTGAGCTCTATGTACCTCCGCTGCTACTAAAGCGTGCGGCGCCTTTGTTCTCCCAGGTCTCCCAATTAACGCCGCGCCAACTTGATATACTAAGATGTCTTGGTGATGGAATGCCTACGAAGGTAATCTCTAGAACGCTCGGGATATCTGAAAAAACGGTCAAGACGCACATTACCGCGATTTTCAAAGCACTGAAAGTAAGAAATCGCACACAAGCGGCGACCGTAGGGCGATTAGCAGGCCTGATATGAGTTCGCTTCTTCCACGAGGAACGCTGAATGCCGCACTTGCGAACTAGTCCGCTGAGATTTTGATAATGATATTTATTTAGCCACTTTAATCACGGATTTAAACTCACTCGACCGACACAACGCGATTAAAGTACTGAGCAGAAACGCCTTACTGTCCTAGGTCGTGTGTCTTTGAGATACGGACCACATGGAATTCAATTTACTGGCGATCGCTATGACATTTGAGACGCTATCGACCATGCCTAGCGCTCACGGATAGCCTCACTAGTGAGTCAATAGCGAACGAATGCAGCAAGGTTCTAGCGGCACCATGCATAACGCTCGATAGGCATCTTCCGCGGTCAAATTGGCATTGTTTGGCTAGCGGGCATGTGTATACGAGCGGCGCACCCTACCAAGATATCTGGTCAGCCTACGTCTCGACGATACATAGTCACGACGCACGCACCACCCAGTCCGATGTTGTGAGCTAACGCCAAACGCGCGCCCTCGACTTGCCGACCGTTCGCCTCCCCCCGCAATTGCCAGACTAGTTCCGCACACTGCGCCAGTCCAGTTGCACCGAGCGGATGCCCTTTCGACAACAGTCCGCCTGATGGATTGGTAACGACCTTGCCGCCGTATGTGTTGTCGCCATCACGAATAAACTGCTCAGCACCGCCCTCGGGACAAAGTCCCAGCGCCTCATAGCTGATCAGCTCATTACTTGTGAAGCAATCGTGCAGTTCAACGACGTCAAGCTCCTCTGGCCCGACTCCGGCTTGTTCATAAACCTGTCTAGCCGCAGCGGCTGACATGTCAAACCCGACCATCCGAATCATTGATGCCGGCTCGAAGCTACTCGGGTAATCCGTGGTCATTGCTTGCCCCGCAATATAAACAGTGCGCGGATGCCCATGACGCTTCGTGAATTCGTCCGAGCATAGCACCGCGCAAGCGGCACCACAGGTCGGTGGGCAACATTGGAACCGCGTGAGAGGATCGAAGATCGCACCGGAGTTCATTACCTGGTCTAAGTCGAGTGGTTCACGGAACAAGGCATAAGGGTTGCGGGCTCCGTGCTTGCGTGCCTTTACCGAGATCATCCCAAACGTCTCTCTATGGACATCGTAGCGCTCGATATACTCCTTTCCTGCGCCCCCAAACATTCGCACGGCGAGCGGAGCAGATGTCCCGCCTTGAATTGAATCTGCAACCGCGAGATGGCGCTCAAGGGGCGAATCGCGGTCATTAAACTTTGTCGTCAACGCGCCCTTTTCCATTTGCTCGAATCCGACCGCCATTACACATTCGGCAGCACCGCTTTCGATCGCCTGCTTTGCAAGCCATAGCGCGGTAGAGCCCGTTGAACAATTGTTGTTGACATTGATGACCGGTATGCCCGTCATACCAATATCGTAGACCGCACGCTGGCCGCAGGTCGAATCACCGTAGACGTAACCGGCGTAGACTTGCTCGATCTCCTCGTACGAGATTCTTGCGTCGTCGAGTGCCAGCCGCGCGGCTGTCGTAGCCATCTGATGATACTGTAGGCTTGCACCCGGCTTCATGAACGGTACCATACCAACCCCAATGACATTCACGCGACGATTCATGTCGTACTCCTTTTCGAGCTTAGAAGATTTTCATCACACGCAGCTGCACACTGTAACTGTTCTTAAAGCCGCCCTCTGTTGAGATTGCCTTGCCGAGCATGCCGGCAACTTGCCACGTCGGCGTCAGCATGTGACTCGCAAACAGTCTCAATTGACTTGTGCTAGTCTTTTGTCCTGTGTAGGCGTCGTTCACATACTGCTTTCCACCGAAATTACCCGCGTAACCGACCGATACTGATGTTGCCGGGGTGAACTGGTATCGCAGGTAGGACTGCAATTCGATTGACGGTCGCACCGAAATGCGGTAACCGCTATTGTCGTGCCCTGGTTGAGCAGCAACGTCGACGGCCACATCGAGGAAGAGGTTCCGCCCCAATCCTTGGATAACGCCAAGCTGCGGTGTGAACACAACTGTTCCAGCACCGGCTCCAACTCGGCCGTAATCATATTTCCCGGTCGGTACGGAAAAATATGCAGTGAACCCAACGGTTGTTCCGTACTGAGGATCCTGACGGTTAACAAGGAACGCAGTTGCGCCAAATGTGAGGTCACCGAGCCCGTTGTTGGTCGGCAGCGGGCTGCCGCCAACTTTCACGTCGGTCAGCTTCGCGAATGGAAGAAATGCCTGGAACGCCACAGGAACCCCGCCGATCTGGGTGTAGTGCAGCACCCGAGCGATACCGACGGTTTGGTCAAGACTAGAGTCCGGTACTCTGCCAACTCCATCAAGCCGAAAATTGCTGCTTGGTGTATAGCCGATGTAGCCAAGCGCAAGTGTGGTTCCAGGCGGCAGTACCGTGTAATCGGCCGGAAAGATGTCAATTGCCGATGCGGCCTTCGAGAACGCCAACAGAGAACATACGGCCAGAGTTGACGGCGTCAACTTCACCTTCATGTCTCACTCCATTTAATAAGTGATCCGAAATGGTCGACTCGTGAACTATAATTCATGAATCTATTGGAGCTGCTTTTCTATCCCGGCGTTGACTCGTTTTTAAGCTTCACTTTCACGTCTGGCTTAGAAATCTTGCCGACCTTTGACCGCGGGAGATCGTCCCAAATCTCGATCTGTTTCGGCGTCTTGACGCTTCCAATTCTCTTTTTTACGAAATTTTTCAACGCTTCTGCGTCAATCTGCTTACCGTCACGTGGCTGGACAACTGCAACTACTCGCTCACCCCATTTTTCGTCCGGCACTCCGATCACCGCACAATCACGAACGTCCGAATGAGCAAGCAGCGCCTGCTCGACTTCAATGGAGTAGACGTTAAAACCTCCCGTGATAATCATGTCCTTCGCACGATCGACGATGAATAAGTAGTTGTTTGCGTCAAGATAACCTACGTCGCCGGTGTGGTGCCAACCGAAAGCCGATACTTCCTTTGTTGCTTCGGGGTTTCGGTAATAACCCTTCATTACCAATGACCCTCGTACAACAATTTCGCCTTTCTCCCCTATTGGTAGCAGTCGGCCTCGGTAGTCCATGATTCCCACCTCGACGAGTGGTGTTGGCCGCCCTGCCGACCCCAGTCGCTCAAGGGCGACTGTGCCGTCGGCGTTATAGTGCTCCTCAGGCGGGAAAGTTGATATCATCATTGGCGCCTCCGTCTGGCCAAACAACTGAGCCATTGGGCCGATCCGTTCAAGAGCTTCTAAGAGACGATCGACAGATATGGGCGCGGCCCCATACCAGAAACACTGCAACGAATCGATGCACGTTGACGGCAATTTGGGATGATCAAGCAGCGTGTAGATCACTGTCGGCGGTAGGAAGGTATGCGTAACCCTTTCGCGTTCAATCGCAGCGAGAAACTCGCCGACGTCCGGATGCCGCATTACGACGATTCGACCGCCAAGTGTCATAATCGGAAAGCACAATACGCCAGCGGCATGCGTAAGTGGCGCGAAGGCAAGATAGACCGGCCGGCCGTCGAACGGGTAACTCATCAAAGTCAGTGCCGTCATCGTTTCTAAGTTGCGCTCGGATAACATGACACCTTTTGGTACTCCTGTTGTACCACCCGTACCAGGCAACATCACGACGTCGTCTACAGGTTCTCGCTCGAAGGGTGTGTCGGGCAGATCGCCGAGCCAGTCATGGAGACTCCGCGCGAATGGTAGCGCTGCGTCGAGGCAGATCACTAACCGTAGTGCTGGCAGATATGGCAGCATTTTCTCGACCATCACCGCATACTTGCTGTGAAACAGAAGCGCACGGCATTCGAAGCTTGCGAGTACAAATCCATTCTCGGCAACTTCATTGCGGGGATTGATTGGACACCAGACACAGCCTGCACGAGCCACACCGAATACGCACGAAAACGCAACCGGATCATTGCCAGACAGGATGGCAACGTTATCACCAGCAGCGACATCGTCGCGTACAAACGCGCGTGCGACTCGATAAGTCAGACGCTGCACCTGGACATATGTGAGCGTCTCGTCCTCGGTGACAAGGCAAGGTTGATCGGTGCCGAGCGACGCCCCCTTGTCGAGATAACGGGTCAAACGCATGACGATCCTCCCGATAAGTGCGGTGCGTCAGTCTTCAATAGTCAGAACAGGTTTCATCACTAAACCAAAACTGCGCAACTGCCCGAGCAACTCGCGATGACCAAATGCCTGGCACCCGGACGCGAAACCAATTTTCTTCGGTGACGTTTGTAGTAATGACATTGCCGCATAGGCCTGCAACAGTCCTGTCTGCTTGTAGTTGCTGTTTCCGTGAATTACGCAGTGAGCACGCCCCAGTGGGCCGGACGCATAAACTGAATCAATTGAGCGATTGACGCGAGGATTCTCGCGCGGCGGCATACCGCTCTGTACCGATGCCGCTACCTTGCCGAGCGCCTCTTCCTGTTGCTCCAGCGGCAGTGTCTTGATCTGCTCTTCATAGAGTTTCACCGTAGCGATGACCCCTTCCATCACTTCGCGGGCAAATACTCCTGCCGCGACCTTTACATTTGCCACTCGGGGATCGTCTTTGAACCAGACCGGATGGCACGTCCCTCCCCAAGGTAACGCTAGACCCAAACCGTGTTGCCCGGGAATCACCACATCAAATTTCGTTGAGAGAGGCCATTCCTTGTATTCGTTCTGTTCGAGATAGTGCCACTTGGCTTTTAGGATTGTGAAGATGGTGGCGACCGATGCCGTGGTTGGAAATCCACTGAACAGCGTGAGTATGTCCAGCGTATCGAGCCCAGGTACCTCAAGGCAAAGTTGCGCAGCAATCTCGCCCGTTGTATACATGTGTGCGATGCCCGGTGCGAGCAGCAATTTTTTCAGCGCAAATGCTTCACCCCAGCGTTCTTTCGCGAGCATTACCCAATCTTGTTCTCCGGTGGTATCTGAATAATGGCAACCGGCGGCAAGGCACGCCTGGACCACTTCCGATCCGTATTTGATGAAAGGGCCCACCATGTTGCTTACAAAGCGTGCACCGCTGAACAGTTCTGTAAGCGCTTCGATATTGTGCTCGACACCTACGACGTCATAGCTTGCAGTTTCGATACCTGGAATCCTTTCGACCACCTCCTGGACTCTCGCCTTATCCCGCCCAGCGGCAATGAACGGTATGTTGTATTCGCGCAAATATTCGCAGACCAGACGGCCGGTATACCCCGACACTCCATAGACGACTACGGGCTTCTTGTTGCTCATGACTCCCCCATTAATGTAATCATCGCTTGCCGATTCACATACCCATGCCGCCGTCTATCGGCATACCGATACCGGTTATGAAACGGGCATGATCGGAACATAGAAATACGATCGAATCGGCGATCTCCTCAACCGTCGCAAGACGCCCGAGGGGCGTTTGCTCAACGACCGCCGACACTGCGCTGCCGACGTCTGGGGCGAGGCCATTCGAGACGATGTCCGACGCGAGCTTCATCCCCATCTCGGTTGGGGTAAGGCCGGGATATACGCAGTTCACTCGAATTCCGTAACCGAGCTTGCCTGCCTCCATTGCAGCTACCCGAGTCATCCGATCCACCGCAGACTTTGTGGCGGAATATCCCGCAATTGCGGGATATGCGATCGTCGCGGCGACTGATGACACATTGACGATTGCACCACCGTGTCCGGCGGCTCCGCCGGGGCGCATTGCCCCAAATGCATGCTTCAGCCCGAGCCCGACTCCGACAATGTTGATATCGCACATCCGACGCAAATCTTCAGCCCGAAGGTCGGAGATGAGCGATGTGATCTCGATACCAGCGTTGTTAATCAGGATATCGAACCCTCCCAACTCACTAACCATCGCATTGACAGCAAGTGCCCACTGCTCATCGTCGGTAACGTCAAGTGCCACCGCGCCCACACGTGTGCCTGTCTGTGCGATACCGCGCGCAGTTTGCGTTGCAACATCAACTAACACATCACCAAGAAGTACATCCGCGCCTTCTTGTGCAAGTGCCTGCGCCACACCCGCACCAATGCCGCGCGCGCCACCAGTCACTAGAGCTTTACGCCCGTGAAGCCTTCCATTTGTCATGTCTCCCTCCACGCTCCAAAGATTTCCGGACGGGGTCGCCGGCTCGCCTCCACAACGCCTAACCAACTGGAAAGTTTATTTTTACCAAATGGTTAGATTTCTTTGTGCGAATGTCAAGAATTTTTTTTACAGGCGTCCGCTTTTTCTTGACATGCACATCTTCGCTTTGCACACTGTGGCCTAGGTCTCATACGGCGCATGCGAGTTTGGGCACATGCGATGTGATTGTTGTGATTGATGCGAGGCAACGAAAGGATGATGAGGCAGGCTGAGACTGGACGCGTGATGGCGAAACAACGTTCTGCCAGATCGAGGCGTGACCCGATCGATAAGTACGAGGCACGCCGCGTGGAACTCGCGGAAGTCGCGCTACAAACTCTGTCGGAGCTGGGGTATGCGAAAACGAGTTTGCGCGAGATCGCACAAAAGTCTGAGTACACCCACGCGGTACTGCACTACTATTTTGAAGACAAGCTAGATCTCATCCGATGTAGCATTCGTCATTTCAAAGCACAGTGCGCGACACGCTATGATGCGGTGGTGGAAGCCGCGCAGTCGCAGGACGAATTGATGCAAGGCTTCCTCTGTAAGCTTGAAGAGACAATTCGTAATGAGCCGCAAATGCATAGCCTTTGGTATGACCTGAGGGCTCAGGCGCTGTTCGAGACCTCATTTCGGGACGTTGTTACTGAGATTGACAAGAGCCTCGAAGACATGGTGTGGCGCGTAATCACACGTTATGCGGAACTTGGCGGGAAAACGGTCTCAATTTCGTCAAGCGCCGCGTATGCACTGCTCGACGGATTATTCCAGAAGCACTTACTCCGGCACGTGTCGGATGATCCGAATGCCGTCCGAGACTTAATTGAGGAGGTCCGAGTCCTGTTGCCGAAGCTTGGATAGTATCTGCCGAGATCGAGTTATAAACGATTAATAAGCAGATTTCTAATAATCGCAGCGACGAAATTTCGTTGTTGATACCTCCGAGTACTCTCGGCAATTTTGCACTTCTTGTGAGATACGTGACCTCGGAAATATCCACAGTTGTTGCACGCGTTTCGGTTTAACTCGACTCGCGTCGGCGGCATCGGGTCGCATGATATTTTGGCGAAGTGATGAATCGAACTGACTTGCCAATCTGAAAGAAGCGCGTGAGAAGGAGGCCAAGAACTATTGGAACGTAACGACACGTCAATCGATCTCGCCAATTGTTGCATTACTCTTGATCTCCACCAAGCCACGAGCGCAATTTGAAATTGACCTCTATAGTTCGCCAAACGCTCACAAGAGCGCTTTCTTTAACATTCTAGTCCGTTGCGGAATTCCAAAATCATTTGGCGCTATGTCTTGCGGTAGCCCGTCGCGAAGAGTTTTCTCGTGAACTAATGGTCGATGTCGATCGAGTCGTAGAGTCTATTTCTCGCCTTTTCACCTACTGGCCGAGGCGCGTCACATCGATGCCGCGCCACGAGCCCACAAAGGTTCTAGCATGCAGTGGGGAGGAATGTTCTGACCGCCCTCGCCGATCAATGCGACGAATCGGGTTTCTTAGCGATAGTTTTGAGCCTGCGACCGGCGCGATCGCATTGGCCAGCAGGCAGAAGAAGAACGTCGCGAACACCCTTTTTCACGAGTATTCCCCGATGGTGCCGCGCGAATCACTTCCACCATTTAGCGACGGCCTCGACGTTAGATTCGGCTGGCGGTAAGTCAAGTCCATCACGCCACCACGTTGACGACTTTCTTCTCGACATTACGGTACATTTCCTCGCGCCCTCTTCCCAGTCGACACCGCTGTTCTTGAGGCCGCCCCATGCCACGCCAAGGATGTGCGTGTTGCTGCGGTTGACGAACCGCCCGTCATCAGCCGCGCACCGTGCGTCTGCGCCGACTCGAGAAAGCTCATCACGTGGTCGTATCTCTTGCGCGAATTGATCGGACCCATACTCGTGTCGGGTGACATCGGATCACCGGCGCGAATCGGGGCCACGCGCTCGACGACACGCGCGAGTACGTCGTCGTAAATGTAGTCGAGCAACAGCAGCCGCGAATTGGATTCACGCGACGGCCCTGTCAAGACAAATTCGTCCCGCACACTGCACTCTCCGCCGCTGCGTCCGGATCCGGAAACACGATCATCGGGTTCTTGCCCCTAGCTCGAGCGTCACGTGCTTGCCCCTGACTTCTGCCGCACTGCGCTGGGATCACTAGCTCCGTCGGCACGGCCCCGATCAGCGCAAGCTGCTTCACGTTCGGATGGCGCACCAGTGTATCGCCGACCTCCGCTCCCATGCCGTTGACGATGTTGAACACGCAGGCCGGGAATGTGTCACGCGCGACCTCACCAAGCACGAGCACGGTCAGTGGCGACGTTTCGGGCGGCTTCGCCAGCATGGTGTCGCCGGGTACGAGCGCGGTTGCGGCCCGCTCAGCGTGAATTCGATGGTGTAGTCGATGCAAACGGTGCCCGGCGCCATGTCGCGCGCCAATAGGTGGCATTGCGGATCCTTGTCATGACTGACGCTGACGTAGCCGAAGGCATCGACGATGCTCAGGTCGAACAGGATGCGGTTCGCACAAACTAGAGAGTCGACGAGCGCAGGGCCCGTCGCCTCTTGGAGATGGCCGGCATCGTCTACTAACGGCGCGCGGCTACCGGAATGGTTGTGAAGAGTATGCATGATGAAGGACCTGATTCTAGTGTGACGAAGGCTTACGCAATCACGTTCCGGCATCCATCGATGCTTACACTCGGCGGTCAGACACGTGTGGCGTTTTGCGCAAACATCTTGCAATCGTAGGATCGAGTCGAACACCGTCTATTATCCATATCCGACTATTTAGATACTCAATTTCTTGTGATCTGATGAATTACGAACAGTATTGGGCCAGGCTAAGTCGAGGATGAGCTGGACCAGTTCGGTCTGAAAGGCCGCAAAGCGCTTATCTTCGCGATGAACCAGATAAATTGGCACCCTCATGGAGATATCGGTATGAGTAAGGACTACTAACTCGCAGCGACTAACGTCTGAGCGCACTGCAGATTCGAACACGAAGCTCACACCAAGGTTTGGTCTGACAGCGCATTTCATTGGTTCCCGGGGCCAGAGCTCCGTTACGGCATTGCGTTTTTCCAAATCGTGCTCGCGCATCAGTGCCTCTTCCAACTCGCGCCGCGCTGATTGCGTGGTGTACTGACGAATGGGATCCGACGGAAGTCAAGCGTCTCTGCCTTCTGTCCAGCCCTCGAGCTCGGAGCGCCTGTCACGAGTATGAGTTCGTCACGCCATAGCGGCAGCGCTGTCAGACCATCAGGGTCCTGAATTACCGCAAAATCGCACGTGGCCACCCGTGTCGCATTGGCTGTGGCCTAAGGCGTCATAATTTGGTCTCTCACAAGGCCGCGCCGCTGTCGACGATGAAAATTCGCGATCAATGGCGGCAGTTCATAGGACCCGATGGACATCGACGTGGCAACCGCACATTCCCAATTTCGCCCTCACAAAGCGACGAGTTCGCGATCGACTTCGCGGGTGCGCTTGATTACCTCGATCGCCCAACGGTAAGTGTGTTCACCGGCTTCGGTGAGCGCGATATTGCGCCCGGCGCACTTCAAGACCGCATAACCGAGACGCCTCTCCATACTCCGTATATGCGCAGTGACGAAAGGTTGCGCCACTCAGAGCTGACCGCCGCTTGGGGGACGCTCCCAAACTCTACGAACGTGCAAAAATCCTCGAGTCTTTGAAACGTAAGGGACGGATCGCGGCTGCGCATAAGGACATCTCCCATACTTAACGAACTATCAAACCCCACTCCATTTCCTATTTGAAGATATAGTTTAGGTTGCGCACAATCGAAGGAACCAACCTAGTGGCCAGAGTGTGGGCCCGTCTTGGAGGCATCGTGGTTCATTCGAAAGAGACTTTCTCCGTTCGCAGAAATCCTGAGCTGCGAGTACAAACTGATCGGTCGGTTCCGTGGAAGCCCGAGGAGCGGCGATGAAGACCGATACGTATGACTATGTGATCGTCGGCGCAGGCTCAGCTGGCTGTGCGTTGGCCTACCGACTCGGTGAGGACCCGAACGTCCGCATCCTTGTGATCGAGGCCGGCGAGCAGGATCGATCACCGTACATCAAGGTACCGCTCACATGGGGCCAGATCTTGAAGAATCGGCTCTACGATTGGGGATACTGTACGGAGCCAGAACCGGGAATGGACGGCCGTCGCATCGAATGCGCGCGCGGCAAGGTAGTGGGTGGTTCGTCGTCAATCAACGGCATGGCGTATGCACGCGGCGCGCGCGAGGACTACGAAGGTTGGGTTAGCGAATTCGGTCTGACGGACTGGTCGTACGATGTGGTGCTGCCGTACTTTAAGCGCTCGGAATCCTGGGAAGGTGGGGAATCTGCTTTGCGCGGCGGTCGCGGCCCTCTTACCGTGATCCGACTTGATTATCGCGACCCATTGATCGGTGGCTTCCTTAAGGCGACGCATGCGTGCGGCTACTCGGAAAACGATGATTACAACGGCGAATCGGTCGAAGGCTTCGGACCAATGCAGGCCACCATCCGCAATGGCCTCCGATGCAGTGCCGCAGTTGCATACCTCCGCCCGGCGCTTGAGCGCGGCAACGTCACACTCGTTACAGGCGCACTGGCTAAGCGGATCGTTCTAGGCACTGATAGGGGCACACCCCGCGCCACCGCAATCGAGTACAGCCGTGGTGGAGCTAACTACTGCGCCGATGCGCGCCGCGAAGTTGTCCTCTGCGGCGGCGTGATCAACTCACCGCAACTCCTGATGCTATCCGGCATCGGCGCTACCGACAACCTGCGCGCGCACGGCATCCGAACGCAAATCGAACTGCCCGGTGTGGGGGCCAATCTCCATGACCACATCGTGTTCGACCTACGCTGGAGCCGCAAGGAACCCGGCCCGCTCCACCGAATGATGCGGGCCGATCGGATTGTGTTCGACGTCGCGCGCACGCTTTTAGGCGGCAACGGTTTCTCAAGCAAGATTCCCGCCGCCGCACTCGGCCTGGTTCGAAGTCAGCCTCATCTTTCGCTACCCGACGTTCAGCTGATTCTCGCTGCCGGCGCGATGAACGCGGCGCCATACTTCGAGCCGTTCAAGCGAGCCTACTCCGACTCGTTCGCGATCAAAGGTATATTCCTCACGCCGGAAAGCCGCGGGCGCGTGACGTTGAAGTCGGCCGATCCGGCCGAGCATGCACGGATCGAACAGAACTTCCTCACGACCGAGAAGGATCGCACCGCTGCGCGGGAGATGTTCCGGCGCATGCGGGAAATCGGCGCCCAGGCCGGGCTGCGCCCGTTCATCGGCGAAGAGATTGCGCCTGGCGCACAGGTGCAAAGCGATGCGGACGTCGACGCATTCATTCGCCGTATCGCGATAACCCTTCATCACCCGGTTGGCACGTGCCGTATGGGCGCTGACGGCGATGCAGCGGCCGTCGTCGACACACAGATGCGGGTGCGCGGAGTGAGTGGGCTGCGCGTGGTCGATGGATCGGCGATTCCCCGCATCATCCGCGGGCCGACCAATGCGTTGATCATGATGATGGCCGAACGCGCGGCGGACTTCATAACGAGGAAAGTCGTACCCAAGTCAAAAACGCAAACTCGAGTCAAGGCAATGATGTAGAAAGTCGGACAGGGATCCCGTGCGTGGCTGCCCTGTCCCCTGCACTCAAATCGAGACGGAACAGAGTTGGCCACCCGACAATCCTGGCAATGGTGCAACTTCAGAATGCTTTATCAAGCGCTCATATCAAATGGCATACGTGGCCGGTTTTCAAGACCCATCTCAACCTGAAAACCCACCGTCCGCCAGATATTTTGCCTCTTCGGGCGTAGTCTGGCGCCCTAAAAGCGGATTCCTGTGCGGGAAACGACCGAACCGTTCGATAATATCAAAATGCCCCAATGCGTGCGAATACCATGGCTGCCCCAGTCTTTCATTAAGCTTTACAGATATGCGCTGATCAGAAATTTCTTCTGAATGCGCGAATGGTAGACAAAAGAACAGGCGGAGCGGTTTCTCCACCGCCGCCATTTGGTCACGGACGTACGCAAGCGTCGCGAAATGTCGCGCAAGACCATCGGTCGCATACATATGCGCAGTTCCACGAAAAGCATTACGGGGAAACTGGTCAGTCAGTATTATCAGCGCCAATAATCCATACGCATTACTTTGCCAGTCATCGAGTTCGCGTCGGGCAGCGGCATAATGAGCATCGACAAAACGTTGTCTAAAGCGATTATCAAAAGACGCATCTTTTGCAAACCATAATGACGGACCGGCCTCTCTCCAGAAGGAAATTACATCCAATATTGAAAGCACTTCCGAGGAGTACATCATATTTGATTTTTCAAAACTTTGGGTTCAATCATGCTCCAGCAAGTTCGAACCATCTTGAGAAGCATATTGTTGGCGACCAACCCGCGTTTCCCACCACGACGCAACCAATAGAACAACGGTTGTAGCCCACCCCATTTCCAGCGTTCCCAGGTCACCGAAACAGATTGCCAAACCGCCAAGAGCTATCGCAGATGCAATGTGCGAACGGGGTATGACACCGTAAACAATTCGCTTGTAAATGGCACTGCCAAGTATGTAAATCGCGGGACCTGCCACCAGAGCAATTGTATAAGCAAACTTAGATCGCGTATCGGGATACGTCAACACAAGGTCATTTCCGACTGCCGTGACGATTATCCCGGCGACAAGAATCGCATGCACATAATGAAAATAGGCCCCCATTCTCCCGGGGTCGTTGGAATGGGCAATCGCAGCGCTCGCGTCTTTGCTCGAAGTACCGAAATAGAGCCACCACATAGCAAGTGCGCCAACGAAAGTGCTGAGGAAAGCGGAGAGCGTTTCAATTTTCCACATCGACTCTCCGCTCAGGGAAGCACCCGTCGCTAGTACCGCCTCCCCTAGCGCGACGATGACGAACAACTGGCAACGTTCCGCCAGATGCCCGCCCTCAATGGTCCAGTCGCGTGTATGAGAACGTCCGAGGATCGGCAGAGCGAAACCAAACATCGGTGACACATACTCACACAACACAGCAGCAAGCCATAGAATTGTCCGTGTCTCGCGTTCCGCCAACCCACCAGCCAACCAAAGCACGGCGGATATGGAAACCCAACCGAGCATTCGCTGATAGTTTGCTGACAACGCATGGTCTCGCTCCAGACGAATCACGATAAACGCGGTTCTGCCTACTTGCATCGACGTGTATGCACCAGCAAACAGAAGACCGCGCGTGCCGAATGCATCCGGAATTGCGGCTGCCATTATCAGACCGCCCAGCATCGTGGCAAAGATCAGGCGGCGAATTGCCGGGCGCTCGGGATCAAACCAATTTGTCACCCAACAAGTATACTGCCAGCCAAGCCAGACCGAAAACCATAGAATAAGCGTCTGGAGCGCGCCCGTGAGCGTGAGGTGATGCAGTAGTGAATGACTCAACTGCGTTACGGCAAACACGTACACTAGATCGAAGAATAATTCCTCGTACGTAACGCGCGCGTGTTGCCCGTTACGTTTGCGCATGAGCGGATGCCCGCTAGATTGAATACTCATAGCGCATCACCCATTCACTTTCGTAGGAATAGCAAAGCTATAGCCACAGCAATCGCGGCTGGAATACTAAACACAATCGCAAGTACTGGCAATTCTTCGCGGACACCATAACCGGCTCGATGCACTCCTACCCAAAGATTGGCCAGCGACAACACAGCCCAGGATGGTATAAAAACTAGCGCCGCAACGCTAAGTTCTGCGACATGTGCCCCCCAAAGTCGACCAAACAACAAAAATACTATCAACAGCAAAATTCCAGCGAAAATTGTCCAAACTGTATGCATCGCGCCCCCTTATCAGGCAAATACACTGAGCATCTTTCCGATGTCCTTTCCTTTGTATGGCGGAAATACGTCGAGCACCGAATCGGGATTTCCAATCAGCATAGCCTTTGTATTGCTAAGAGCGTCGAATCCAGCTTTACCATAGTATTTTCCCATTCCACTGTTACCAACGCCGCCAAATGGCAAACTATCGATCCAGCAATGTAGGTTAGTCTGATTTACGCAACCGCCACCAAACGAGAGCGCATTGAGTACGTAGTCGATATTTTTTTGTGTTTTACTGAAAATGTAGCAGGCTAGCGGTTTAGGCTTGCGTTTAATAATACCCACGATTTCCCGAAGGTTGCTGTAAGGCAGCACGGGCAACACCGGACCAAAAACCTCCTGTTGCATGGCTGGATCGTCCCACGTTGATGGATACAGCAATGTAGGTTCGACGTAACGGGCGGCGACGTCAAAACGCCCGCCGTGCACAACTTTATCTGCGAGAATGTAAGATGCGACGCGTTCCGCGTCATGTTCGCTAATCATCCGCGCGAAATCAGGACTTCGCTGCGGATCGTCCCCGTACATTCTCCGGATCGACGCCTTGAGGCGCGTGAGAAAGGCGTCTGCCACCGATTCGTGCACATAGACATAGCCCGGCGCGATACACCATTGCCCCGAAATTGCATTGTGTCCCCATGCAACTCGGTCGGCGGCGATGTCGAGGTTCGCGGTTTCGTCAATAATGCATGGATTCTGCCCACCAAGCTCGAGCAGGACAGGAGTTAGATGTTCGGCGGCTGCGCGCATCACGACCTTCCCCACCGCGGAGCTTCCGGTGAAGAAGATGAAGTCAAACGGAAGTTCTAGCAACGCGCTAATTTCCTGCCTCCCGCCCGTCACAACTGCAACGTCTTCGGATCCGAAGTATGACGGCACCAGTTTGCTGAGCAGCGCGGCCGTAGCCGGTGTCGTGTTGGCCGGCTTCAAGACGACCGTGTTGCCAGCGGCAAGTGCCGCGATAGCCGGATCTAGAAGCAGCAGAATCGGCGCATTGAACGGCCCAATGACCAGCGTCACACCGTACGGTTCCTTGTAGACCATCCCTTCGTTTCCATCGCCCTCCAATGCGGATGGAATCGCGACCTTCTGAGGCGCCATCAGTTCGCGCAAATGATTGCGGTAGTACTGAATCACACCAGTTGGCACGGAGATCTCGAAGAGCTGCTCGAACGGTGGCTTGCCAAAATCCTGGTAAAGAGCCTCACACAACTCGTCTTGATTCTCCCGCAGCATTCGCTCCATCTGATCGAGCTGCTGAATGCGCCATTCGTAGGTCTTGGTAACGTCCGAATCAAAACGCGCACGCTGCGCGTCGAGCACCGCCTGGTATGGATTCGACATGATCGTAATCTCTTGAAGTTGAAGCTAACGTCACGTGCGCCGGACTACGGTGTGTAACGTAACCACATAAATTGCGGGATTGCCTGCGTTCGTCTGCTCAGGCTTGCCCGATGTCGAGGCGAGAAACCAGACCCTCTGCGTCGATCGAAAACTTGAAGTACGTATTGAAATCACCCCATTTATCCGAGTGAAATCGCCCGAAGACCTCGAGACCGTCATTCTCGACCCGATCAATTTTCGTAAACCGCTCCGAACCAATCGCTTCTCGATTGAACGCAGACAAATCACGGGGACTGCCATCGTCATACATTTCAGCGCCTTCGGCGAACAGCGCCTGCCATCCGGCTCTGTCGCCTTGTTGCAAGGCTTCGATTGCTTTCCTGACAACGGGATGAGACAGTGTGCTGGTGTCCATATTGCCATTCCTAGTCGGAGGATCGTCACACATCCGGCGTGGGCCAAACGCCGCCCATACCGGACGCGTCGTGGACGATCCCGAGTTACTTGGTCGTATACCCGCCGTTGATTAGGATCGTTTGGCCGGTGATCCACCAGCCGTCGGAGACGAGATGGCGAATGAACGGCACCACATCCTCGATATCCGTGAGCCCGGTTTTCGAGAACTTCGAGAGCGCAGCCGCCGTCTTGTGATACGCTACCGCGTCAGCACCCTCCTCCGGATAGAAGAAAGGCGTATCCATCGGGCCCGGGCCGACAGCATTGACCGAAATCCCTCGTTCGCCGTATTCCTTTGAAGCTGCACGCGTGT
Organism: Burkholderia sp. Ac-20392; assembly: GCF_017104585.1. Lineage (NCBI taxonomy): Bacteria > Pseudomonadati > Pseudomonadota > Betaproteobacteria > Burkholderiales > Burkholderiaceae > Burkholderia > Burkholderia sp. Ac-20392. The sequence goes on along the minus strand of NZ_JAAGPB010000005.1, from coordinate 40,067 downwards.
AATGCTCAACCGGAGCCTTCGTCCCCGCATATGCAGCGTAAAACGGGGTATACGCCCCGAGCAGTGCTGTGACTAGCGTGACAATCTTGCCATTGTCATTTACGTGCTTACCCGCTTCACGCAAGAAAAAGAACGAGGACTTCGCGTTGACTGCACTCATCTGGTCATACTCCGCTTCACTGATTTCAGTGAACGGCTTCTTGAGAACCTTACCTACAGTATTGATCGCGATATCAGGGCGGCCGACGGTAGCGACAGCATCGGCGAACAGATTCTCCATTGCACTGGCGCTCGTCAGATCCGCCTGAAATGCAACCGCCTTTGCACCGGCGGCCTTGATGTCGGCAACAGTCTTGTCGGCCTCCGCCTTGGAGCTCGCGCTGTTGTAGTGAATCGCAACTGCCTTCGCACCATGTTTTGCCAGATCACGCGCTATTAGCCCGCCAAGGTTCTTCGCGCCTCCGGCAATCAATACTGTCTTACCTTTGATTTCGTGGTTCGCCATTTCGTTCTCCAGAGTCGACAAACGCGCAACGCGTTCGTCAGATTTAGAAATTCACGCCCAGTGGTTCCAAACTCCTAGCTAGAAATATCCTGCATGAGCTTCGGAAAGTTTCCGTAATGCTTTCGCTCTTTGACGCCAATCTAGCGCTCGCATTTAACTACCACGTTTACTTGCAATAGGAGCTCAGCGCGACCAACTCGATCCACCCTATATCACCGAGCCCCCTTGCTTCGGCAAATATGCCGGCTCACTCCTTGGCGCGAGGCTTTAAAAGATCAGAGAGCCCGACGCGATGCAGCATCTCGGCACGGACACGATCGAGGACGGCGAACCCGACGGCTGCTCCGTCTTGAGTCGGATCGATATGCACCCGGAAAGGCCTCTTCCCGAAGGGCATGCCGACGATATCGACAATGGCTTGCGCCACTTCCCCAACATCGGCGTCTGCCGGTACGATTTCTGCGAATGCTTTCAGTACCTGGTCGCCGAAACCGGGATATGGACCGGCGTCATATTCTGCGGCGCGAGCGTCATCCGCCGGTGCCCCTGCGTGGGCAAAATGGTTCGTGCCGCCGGTGAACGCACCAGGTACTACGATTGACGTCTCGATGCCCCAACGGGACAGTTCGCGTGCATACTGCACCGCAATAGAGTCCATCGCGGCCTTTGCGGCAAAGTACGGCGCCAGATATGGAGGCGTGCCCCCTGCCGAGCTGCTGCTCGATACCCATATCAGCAGGCCTTCTCCCACTTTCCGCATATGCGGGAGTACCGCGCGATTTACACGTTGCGTGCTCAGCACATTGACGTCATACAAGTGAGCGTATTGCTCGGGTGTGAATGCTTCCGCTGGTCCGAACACCATATGGCCTGCGTTGTGCACCAAAACATCGAGTTGGCCGACCTCACCGACGACCTGCGCAACCCCAGCATCGACAGAATCTTGTGACTGGACATCGACCTCAACCGTCCGCAGATCGACATCATGCTCTTTTGAGTACGTCGCCATTTGCTCAACAACAGGGGCATTGCGACCCTTTGTATCGCGCATCGACGCGTAGACTGTATGTCCCGCCCGCGCTAGCGCCTCAGCTGCCAGACGGCCGAATCCGCTGGATGCCCCAGTAATCAGTATAGTCTTGCTCATGATGATGTTCCTTGATAATCGAGAGGGATCGGTCAGCGAAATGAGGCTTCACTCAAACCATTCCGCCATTACTGCGCAGGACTTGCCCGTTGATCCAGCCACCATTCGGGCCTGTTAAAAAGCTTATTGCATTAGCAATGTCGTCCGGTGTTCCAAGTCGTTCGAGCGGATTCATTTTCGACATGCGCTCAATTAACTCCGGCGACTTCCCATTCAGGAAAAGCGCGGTGGCTGTCGGACCAGGCGCCACTGCATTGACAGTAATCGAGCGCCCTCTCAGCTCTTTCGAGAGGATACCGGTCATGGCTTCGACTGCTGCCTTTGTGGCTGTGTACACGCCATAAGTCTCCGGCTTGAGTCCGACCACGCTGCTCGAAAGATTGATGATTCGACCACCATCGCGAATCCGACGCGACGCTTCGCGGAGTGTGTTGAACGTGCCCTTCAGATTGACGGCGATCTGGCTATCAAAAAGCGCATCATCGCTCTCCGATAGTAGCGCCAGCTTCATGATGCCCGCATTGTTTACAAGTACATCAACGCCGCCATACGTGGCATCAGTAACGTCAAAAAGCCGTGCCACATCTGTCGCGTCGCCCACATCAGCTTGTACCGCGATCGCCCTTCCACCGGCCCGCTCAATATCACCTGCAAGCTCCTCAGCCTCCGCTGCCTTGCCTGCGTAGTTGATAACAACAGAAAATCCGTCCTCGGCGAGACGCCTAGCAATTGCTGCTCCAATGCCCCGCGATGCGCCGGTAACAACTGCCACTTGAGATTTAGTACTCATGATGCTCTCCATAAACGTCAGCTTCTATTACATCGCGCCGCGGCTGACCAAAAAATTTCAGTGGTATTTCAGAGCGTTTAATTCACGTATCAAATAACGCACTCAGCACCCTCACGCCGACAATGACCCTTACCAAAACTACGGGATCCAAATATTAAGGAGTCCAATTTATCAAATTGTAACCATCACGCGATCAACCTTAACCTCCTCTCGATCAATCTCGTTGCGTCGATCGCGACACTTCCTCCCATTCGCGAATTTCGTTCTCGATCGATTCTGCCCGAGCGAGCATGGTTCCCACCGCATCTGCACCAAGTGCGAAATGCACCGGCGGGTTCTTGGATTTCATAAGCTTAATGATCGCTTTCGCCCCCTTATGAGGAACGTTTGGCTGCTTCCCTTGAAGCTGACCAATAAAACCACGAAACTGGCCCGCCGGCGTATCCGCATAGTCGTCGATTCGATTCGATGCGTACGCCAAAGAGCGACCTGCAAATTGCGTCTCAAAGATGCCAATCGTCAAAATCGTCACATGAATTCCTAAAGGCGCGAGTTCGCCAGCAAGCGCTTCGCCGAGCACGCAGGTGGCCGATTTGGCTGCCGCGTAAACTCCCAACCCGGGGTACCCTGCGAACCCAGCAATCGACGAGAACTGGACGATATGCCCCGACTTCTGGCGACGCATAGTAGGCAACACCGCCTGAATCAACCGAAGCCCCCCGAAGAAATTTACGTCAAAGATTCGGTGGGCGTCCGCCTCAGTCGTTTCCTCTACGGCGCCAACCGTGCCAACACCGGCGTTGTTCGCCAGTACATCGATACGACCAAACCTATCGAGTACTTGTCGGACACCGGTTGCAACCGCTTCAGAGTCGGTGATGTCCATCAAGAGACCAAAAGCACGACCAGGAGCCAGCCGCTCAAACTCGCCGACCTGCTCCGAGCTGCGCACCGTGCCAGCGACGTTCGCACCTTCCGCCAGCAGCTGTTGAGCCAGTTCACGCCCAAGACCAGATGACACACCCGTAACCAGCACAACCTTTCCATCCATAGTCGAATCGCTCATTGTGACTCCATCCCATATGAGGTTTTGAGGTGACACGAGTGTAACGAGAGTCAAGCCGCCAACGAAGAACCCTAGTCGAGATGAACTATCCACGAATTGCGAACAATCGCCTCCTTGTTTGCACCTTGGGCTCTTGGCACTGAGCCACAGTTGCCGCCCCAGCGATAATTGTCCCGATCGTCGCTGACACCTCTACTAAATTCGGCGTACCAGTCGCCTCGCAATTAAATAAGTATTCAATCTCACACCGGCAATTATCGTTTTACGAAAAGATTCGCTCCACCATTACTCGACGTCGGTTCGCAATTCTTGATTCGAACCAGACGGTGACCGAAAGCATGCTCATTAAAATAAACGAAAACCACCATTTTTCCGCCCACCCAACCATAATTCCAGCAACAAGGGCGGAAACAATCATTATGTAACAAATTGACCTCGATTTATAGATCAACCATTTATACAACCAGCCTCCTACCATATAAAGCATCAATCCGATCGAGAACCAGATTGGCGGCGCAAAACCAATACCAGTATTATCATTGGCAACCGAAACACCTCCCCCAATCCCAGCAACAACAATTCCAGACACCATAATTTCATGAATCCGATTAATGGCGGAAGCATCAAGCCTCGGTCTCGCTGAATAACAGATAAAGCCCGTAGCATCGCTTTTTGGAATATCGAAATACAGCGCCCACATAGCCATCACTGCGACGACCGATCCCACGAATGTCACAACGCCTTCTATGCTTCGGTGTTTCGTGTTATCCAGCACCGCCACAGCTGAAACTATCGCCGTTGCGAAGGCCACTATCGTCAGCAACTGGTAACGCTCGATGAAATTTCGATTTAATTCCCTCCATCCACCCCTCTTTACGAATTCGCAATCCGACATCTTCCAACCGGAGTTTATTGGAGCAACCTCGTAAATAGCTGCAATAGCCCACCAAATCGCTCGAGTGTCGCGACCAATGGTGCCACCGATAATCCAGAAAATAGGGGTCACAAATGCCCACTTCAATGCCCACCCGCCCTCTGAATTTTCTGAATTTGTCTCGCTCACAAGTCGAAAAGACAGTGCAATTCTCGAAATTTGAAACAGCACATAGAAGAAGACAAATCTAGAACAGTCCATCTCCAAAGCGTTCGAAATTTCTATTGCGGCAACCAAGCAAATCGGTATTAATACAATTCCCGAACCGCGCCACAGTTTCGCCTCAACCTTAATCGGCCCAACGACCCATTCGGCGTAACGCCACTCACGCCATGTGGTTACGCATAAAATTACTGAAATTATGGCACCATTCCACGTAAGATTTCTCTGCAGTGCATGACCGATTTGTATAAGCGAAAATACCAACATCAAATCAAAAATAATGTTGCTTCCGATCATTTGAATATAACGTTCGCCACCCACTCCTAACAATCTATGTATGTTTTGCTTGATACCCATGCAGACCTTCCAATCACCTACGCGAATCCGAAAAATCGCACCGGAATCCACACGGCCGCCCCACTTCTCGTTCAGAACAATGATGAATTTGGTTGAGTCCGATTTCCCTCCACAAAATATCCGAAACAAATCATGCCGCCTCATTAAAAATGAAAAATGGTTGGCATTGATGCAATTGCTCGACGCTGCCGCCCCTCGTTTCATCATTTCGTCACTTAATTGCCCGAGGAATTTATACATCGACGTTAGACATTCATATGATTAGACATATAGATGAATGCAGGACAAGCTGTTGTTTAGAGATAGTAGTTAACTGACCCGAAAAAACCTTTCAAATTTAGACGCACTAAAAAATGAAAATGTTAATTCGCGACGCTACAGCTGAGATGATGAGGCGGGGCATCGAACTACAGTTTTAATTGTCTGATGTTTCGATGCACCATTCCCCTAATGCAACGCGTCGAACGCCTGTGCGTTTAGTTCGTACCGCGACTGCACCTAGACAATCTTTATAAGATGGAGTCGACAGACTGTGGGATAGTTCACCCAGGTGTAGCGAAACCACACCATCGCGTCTTCAAGAATGCGCTAGCATTGAAGTAAATTGATGATTTCGTGGACCTTCCGGCATCATGAGCGACTACCTTCTCAACAAACATCGCTTCCATAGCTTCGATCCTGACGAAGTTTCCGACTTCATTGGAAGAATCTATGCCGACAATCAGTTTACGGCGCAGCATGCGACACACCGGGAAGTAACCATGACTGGGGTCGAGCGCAATGGTATCGGCATCTATGACGTAGACTATTTGATGCCATTTCACTTCCGGTCGACGGAGACGCGGCCTAACTATCTGTTCCTCTCCTGCCGCCGTGGTCAGGCAAAGTACGAGGGAGGTTCTAGCGACGGGGCCTGTATTCCTGGTGATGTCATGCCTATCTCCTCGTCGGATCGATCGTTCTGCTCGACGGGGCCGGATGGCTTCGGGCACCTCTCTGTGATCATCGATGCCGAGCGGGTCCGTCGCTTCATTGCTCAATGGATTGGCCAGCCTGCAACTGATCCGATCAAGTTCTCGTTGCAACCGATCGCGCCCGAGGTAAGCGCGCAGTGGAACATCGCTGCAAGTTGCCTACGAAGTATGATGAGGATGTCTCCGGTTCCCGATCTGGCAATTGAGGGACTGCTTGAACACATGCTCAAAATTGTCGTTACTGGCCACTTCAGCAACTACAGCGCATTGTTCAATCGCGAATCGTGCACCTCCGACGCTCAAACTGGGGAGGCGATTAGAATGATTGAAGCCTTTCCAATGCACTGGAAGACACTTGGCGCCGTTGCCCATGCACTTGGCGTTCCTAGCGAAGCGCTCGAGCACGGGATACGCAGAGTAAGAGGAAAGTCATATGCGGAGTTGCATGACGACGCCCGCTTTGCACAAGTGAACAAGGCACTTCTGCGTGGGGGCGACACACAGCGTTTCGCTGAAATTTTATTGGCGCATGGATTTTCCATCTCAGTCCGTTTCGTTCGCCAATACGTTCGACGCTTTGGCGAACCGCCAAGCTCGACTTATCGCCGAAACCCCAACGCGGTGGATTACCCCTCGAGTCCAACAAGCCGCACATTTGAAGAATTTAGCCGAGAAACTATTAATCAGTTCATCGATCAATCATTAGAGAGCAAGCTTGACACAAGTGAAGTCAGTCGATTTTTAGGAATGAGCGAACGCGCGACTGTCGAGGCGTTCAAAATTCAGTTCGCCCGGACACCAAAACAATACGTGATAGAAAGGCGGCTCGAGCGCGCTCGATGGCTTCTAGAAAACACATCCGACAGTATTTTATCAATTGCCATGAACTGCGGATTTGGAACTCAAAGCTACTTGGCTACTGCCATCAAGCATCAGTTTGGCGCAACGCCAAGCGAAATTCGACGCGCCGCTTATTCCGGACGCACGGCGAAAAATGATGACAGGGTAACCGACTAGGAAATTTCGAATAAATATCTCCGACGATAAATGCCCTGTCGGATGAATAGTCATAAAAATAACGATAAATTCCTTTTTTTCAAGCCCCCTCTTAAATTCATGAAGTCTGGTCGGCAAATAAACATCTAGGCAGATATAACTAGAGTTGGGGTGCCGACGCCTTCTACTTTCTTGCCGCGGCAAGGAGTTTGGCACAATCTGATTGACACATCACCGTTACATGGGCAGCAATGTACGCTTCTGCTGCGAATGCGGACAAGGACGCGTTTGTCCACATTCCATTCTCGACGTCCTCGATCCTGCTCAGTTTGATCGACGAGTTTTGGGATAATGACACGGTTAGCGAAACTGATCGAATGACCTCCTCCCATCGAGCCCACCCGCATAGCTCCCAGACAACGACTCGCACTTCACGCGCAACGTGGAAAACCTTGAGCCCGAGATTGCAACCCGCATCCGCGGCTATCGGACCGCTACGCGAATCCGGCCGACTCCACCGCAATCCTCTCCCTCGAATGAGAAGAATCTCCTGCCTTTGCTGACAGTTCCGAACGCTCCTGCCTTAAACTGAATTACACCTGCTGGGCGGTTCCAGAGAAAATATTCAGTAGCATGTTCGCTCTGCGGTTTAAGTGAGCACCTATATACGGCGTTGTGCTTAAATTGGGCGTGACGACAAGGCAAGGCCAATGTTCTTGATTTCATCGGATGTGACGGGATTGCGGACGTTGCAAAGTCCGCCATGCGGTTGAACCCGCCCGTGCGAATGGCGACCTCGGTCGCCTTTGATTCGATGCGCCGCACCCACCGGCAATTTTCCCGTGAGCGTCTTGTAGCGATACATTCCGTTTTCCGCGAGCGAGCGCCGATGGTAGCCGCTCTCCTTCTTCCATTCGCGACGAACGCATCGCGCGATCGCACTGACTGCGTCGTTACACTACATCCCGCCCGAAGTATTTGCCGGCTGACGAGCAGCGCCTTCGCTCAGCTGAATCAAGGGCGTTGCGCTGCACCAGGGGATCACGGCATGCCAAGGTTTGGTGTCGTAGGCCCCGTCCCGCCGACGACATTTAGTCGTTCGTCGCCCGGAATCTGACCGAGCAGTTCGGCCAAGTCGCCACCATCGTTGACATTCTGATGCGTCAACAGCATAGCACGCACCTGACCGGTATCCGGGTCGAGCCTGAGATGCACTAGTGCGATGTGCCACGCTCCCAATAACCATGCTTGCGCGCCGTCCAATCGTCGTCGCCAACGATCTGCAGCTGGACTTCTATCGCTTGTGTGCGGCGGCCCGCCTACGTAGTTAAGCACGAGCAAGGTGGCGAAAGCTATCTCGAGCAGGCCTTGCGAGAAGCCTTGCAACAAACGCGGCGACATACGGTACACGGTCCTGAGGCCCGGCGGCGCTTGGATCAGCGTCGCGGTACAGACAAGAACGGCCAAGCGCCGGCTCGGCATCTAATATGTTTGTAAGTGCGGCTTAATCGACCCTCATCGTGACGTTACCTCAGTTGATCGGGCGAGCGTCGTAGGCCAATCAGTTCCTGATACGGTAGCGCGCCCTCGATTCGCTCCTCTTGCGCTAGTTCCTGCGCGTCGTGTCGAAGCAAGAAATCGAAAATCTGCGCGGGAACCCGCATTGTTGACAGGGTCGCCGCACCCGCCATTGCGCGTCAACAACTATTGCTCCCCTTGCTCGCCCGATTCATGCAACGACGCCTCCATTTACATACTAGAACACAGATAGCTTGATTGAGACAGGATCGATACGTTCTTCTCAGAGCGCGTTCAAACGCCCATTAATAAAATGGGACATATTTATTACAAAACGTCAGGGTTTTATATTTCACAAATTTCTAAAATGTCCGCCGCGCGTAGTGCTTTACCTTTTCTACAAACAATTACCACAATTGAAAATGACAAATATGTATCCAACCTACATCATCCCTATCGAATTCTGCTTTAATTGGTTAACACGCGATGCGTGGCGATTACATCCTACGATTGCAAACGACCTACGACCGTGAGGCGTGCATGAAGCCGATACAGAATATTGGGGACCAGACAACGATTGCGAAACAGCAATCGAGCCGATTATCGCGAATTCTTCTTAGGCAACCTCCTCCGGTTCGATGCGGGGATATACGAATCAGATTTCCCACTATTTCTGGACCTGCTCGACAGGGAGGAATCTGCTCCTACGATTTGAAGTCTCTCGGGCGAATCGAAACGATACGTTGAATCATTAACCTCGGATTCGAACCGATCATAGATGATCATGAGCGCTCTTCTCATAATTTCTAAAATTCCTGTCGAAATCTTGGATCTACGATCATTGTTCTCCGTCGACTTCACTTGCTCGGGATATAGCGACCAACAAGTAAATAGTGTGACGAACAAGTTTGAGTATGTAACGCGGCGCCGATGGCACCAAACATTCATCGCCTCACTTTCCAAGGCGCTAAAATTAGCGTGCACGAATTGCAATACGTCACACCATTTTTACGATTACTTAAAATTACAACACAACTCACTCCCTACTTGCGAAGCTCATTGAAAAACGAACCACACCGAATCACCGCAACCGGCCACCCAAATCAACGAAAATATTTAATTTTTAATAACATCATAAAAATATCTAGAAATCAAAAAACACCATACCCAAAACCTCAACAAAGAGATATTAAAATGCCGGGCACGACAAAACCAAGAGAAGTAATCTATTGGACAAAAAAACCAGACACCTCATTAATCAAAGAACTCTCCAGAAATGACTGGAAAGTCGTACTTATCGAAGATTCAAGCAAAATAAATAGAATAGAGAAATCCACCAAAGGAGGGATATTAGATCTACAAAACTCAACAGCCGATGAACTGGTCGAAATTGATGAATTTTGCTTGGAATTTGATAATGTTGGATGGGTCGCGATTATCGATAAGCAACAGTCGATAGAAACAACTGTCTTGAACATAATAAAAACCCATTGTTTCGATTACATCACCATACCAACCAAAAATCAGGAAATCATCGAAACCGTCGGACGCGCATATGGAATGGAGCGCTTATTTTCACAAGACATCTCAAATTATCATCATTCAAAATTCGGCATGATTGGAGCAAGTAATCCCATGTTGAAATTATTTAACTACATCTACAGGATGGCCAAAAGTGACGCGCCAGTACATATCTATGGCGAAACAGGTACGGGCAAGGAATTAACTGCGTCGGCCATACATCAATGCTCTTCCCGTGTCTCGCAACCGTTTGTCGCATTAAATTGCGGGGCAATTCCACCTCATCTCTTGCAGTCTGAGTTGTTTGGATATGAACGGGGAGCGTTCACTGGCGCGTCCGCCTCGAAGATTGGGCTTATCGAAACTGCCAACCACGGGACATTGTTTCTCGATGAAATCGGCGACTTGCCGCTAGAAAGCCAAGTGAGCTTGCTACGCTTTCTCCAGAATGGCAATATTTTTCGTTTGGGTGCGACGCGCCCCATTTCGGTAGATGTTCGGATTGTGACGGCGACTCACGTTGATCTCGAGAAAGCATCACAAGAAGGAAACTTTCGTACCGATTTATATCATCGGCTATGCGTTTTACGAATTGAACAACCGACGCTACGCGCGCGAGGAAAGGATATCGAACTTCTAGCACATCATGTAATCAATCAGTTTCGAGGTGATGGAAGTGGACGTGTTTATGGGCTATCTCCGGATGCCATTGCCGCCCTTCATAGTTACGAATGGCCGGGTAATGTACGGGAGCTGATCAATCGGATCCGTCGCGCACTTGTCATGACGAATCGCCGATTCATTACCGCCGGTGATCTTGAACTTGACAAGACCGCAATCGAACCTCAATCCACTCCTGTCACGCACAAATCCGTAACGCGCGAGATGATCGAAAATAAACTGATAGAAAATGGTGGCCTTGTATCAAGGGCCGCCCGCGAACTTGGCGTGTCACGGGCCACACTGTATCGGTGGATGGAATTATACGCTATCGAACGAACGAGTTGATAATATCGAATATTTGGGTGATGTTTTCAATTCAACCTCTCGCAGAAACATTTCCGCAGCGACACTTGCGCAACCACCGCTCGCGCAATTGAATGGTCACACGCTTACATCCGTGACCATGTCGATGAGGAACACCCCGGGAGAAGGTAGCGTGACGTTCGGTGACCGGGGATTAATGTCGCGCCCGGTAAGAAAGTGGAGTTGGTGGGAACTCTCTCTGACTCTCTGGCTGTCGGCACCGACCGACGTATACCAGCAATGGCAGCGCACTGAAGCCGCAGGAGCCGACCGGCGCTCATTCTCTCCGCGGTCGATCATCTCGGATGAAGTCATGTTCGTAAGCGCAAGACCAGTACGGTCTAGGAGCGTTCGATGACGAATGCCATGATTTCCGGCGAAGGACGCGAATGACCGTCGTGCCCACGATAGGAGTTGTAGACGGAGTGACTCAGACAGTCGAGATCCCGTCAAAACAGCAAACTCGCCGACACCCAACCGAATGGAAGCGGACCATCGTCGCACTGACTTTCGAGCCCGGCGCGTCGGTCGCCCGTCTTGCTCGCGAGAACGGCATCAATGCCAATCAGGTGTCGGCGTTGCGTCGCCTCCATGCGCAAGGCCCGCTAACGGATGAGGCGCGTCCAGAGACAGCAATGTTACCGGTTGTCGTCAGCGATTCCTCTTTGCCACCCGCTCAGCCATCGATAGCGATTGAGGAGCCAGCCGCGACTGACATGCCATTCGGCTCAATCCAGATTCGACACGGTAAAACGTCGATTCGTATCTAGGTCGCTCTCGCTCTCACTCTCGAGCACCCGCGTCCCGCGCCCGCCGCCCCAGCTCGCCTTCAGTATCAGCGGATAGCCGACTTCTCCAGCCTGATTCTCGCATGCGGTGAGATCGTCCGGCAGCGGCGCGGTCGCGGGCATCACCGATACGCCGGCGGCGATCGCCGCGTTTCGCGGCCACGTTGTTGCCAAGCGTGCGCATCACGTCCGGCGACGGGTCGACCCTGCGGATGCCCTCATCGATTTACCGTCTGCGCGAATTCCGGGGTCTCGGACGGGAAGCCATAGCCGGGGTGAATCGCGTCGACGTTGACCTGCCGTGCGACGCCCAGGATGCCGTCGATGTCGAGATGCGCGGCGAGCGGCTTCTTGCCTTCTCCGATCAGGTAGCATTCGTCACCGCGAAGCGATGCACCGCCAGGCGGTCTCCCTTCGATTAGATCGCCACCATGTGGACGTTCAGCTCGGCAGCGACACGGGTCACGCGAATCGAGATTTCCGAATGGTTCGCAATCGGGATAGACTGAATGGAGATTGTAGTCACGCCATCCATAGATGGTTCATCGTTGCATTTGGCTTTCCCACGCGCCCTCTTCCACCCGCTTAGTCAGTGAAGCAGTTCGGGAATTGTTACGTATGTCGTTCAAGATTGCATCGTCCCCGCATTCGCCGCTCAACAGATTCATCAGATTGACCGACATTCACTCTCGACATCACGACGACAGATAACATTCCCCGTCCAACCAGGATGGCAATCGGGAGAGAGTTCGGCTTGTCGTCGTTCAGTGTACGGGGGCACACCATTACTCACCCCGCAACGGTGTCAATTGTGGCGATCGAAAGGCGACGCGTAATCCATCCAGTCGTGGCCCGGAACGCCTCCCGCTCACGCACAATTCGCGTCGCCGCGTCGCTGAGCCCGGCTCAATCGCCGGTCGGTCAGAATCGCATCCCTGCCCCGAAACAACCGGATAACAAAGCACCCGCGGATGGCACATAGCATCGGCACACGCCCCGGGTCTTAAATCGGTTCGACTGACTCGTGCGTCGGCCAGCCCATGTCGACAAGAACGGCATGCATGCTGCAGCGCCATCTGGCGCCTGTTTCTGACACCCGGTCCTCGCCATCGACCGGGACAACGTAGACCATTCTTCAGCATCATTCATGCCTAAATTTTCACCATGAGATAATTTTTACTACTCGTATACCATAATTTCTCATATTTAGAGAAAAATGCAACACTATACTCCGTGGAACGTCTACGGAGAGACCATGAATCTAGTTAGCTTTAGCAAACACGGGCGTTGCTCGTGGGGCCTTGTGCGGGATAGCGATATCGTTGATGTTGCTCCGATTGCCGACGATGTCGGTCACACCCTGAAATCCGCGCTGGAACGACGCTCGCTGGATCGTGTCCGCGCGTGGGCGGAAACTCAGGTAGCGACGCATGCGATCAATTCCGTAGATTTCCTGCCCGTTGTGCCAGATCCTTCAAAGATCCTCTGCGTTGGAATCAATTATTTGAGTCACGTTCAAGAGACCGGTAGAGACGTGCCCATCTGGCCTATGATCTTCACGCGGTTCGCCGACTCGCAAACCGGCCACAACCAAGCAATTGTCCGACCGTCTACATCTCACAGCTTGGACTTCGAGGGTGAGCTCGCGGTGGTCATCGGTGCGCGTGCGCGTCACATCAAAGCCAAAGACGCGCTTGACTATGTCGCCGGCTACGCCTGCTACAACGATGGCAGCCTGCGCGACTGGCAGAAGCACAGTATTCAATTTGTGCCTGGGAAAAACTTCCCGTCCACCGGTGGTTTCGGGCCATGGCTCGCGACGTCGGAGGAGATTCCTGACCCGTCGACTTTGACTCTCGTCACAAGGCTCAACGGCCAAATCGTTCAGAAAGCGACCACAGACGATCTAATCTTCTCCGTCCCCCGTCTAATCGAATACTGCTCGACCTTCACGACGCTCAATCCAGGCGACGTGATCATCACCGGAACTACCGGTGGAGTGGGCGCGTTCCGTCAGCCCCCCCTATGGATGAAGCCGGGTGACGTAGTCGAGGTCGAAATTTCCGGTATTGGCACACTGCGGAACCATATTGTTGATGAGGCGCCCGCAGATTGAGCCAATTCGACGGCGGAGAAAACGAATGGATCTCAAAGAAATCAACACTAGCGTATTGATCGTCGGCGGTGGACCCACCGGTCTTTCGCTCGCTAACGTCCTCGGGCAAGACGGGATCGAATGCATCTTACTTGACCGAAAGACTAGTACCGTAGCGGAACCCAGGGCCGTCTCCATCGATGACGAATCCTTGCGAACCATGCAGGCAATCGGCTTGATAGAGCCCGTAATGCGGGACGTCGTTCCTGGGTATGGCGTGCACTATTTGACCCGTGTAGGTGGTCGGTGCTTTGGACGTGTTGAGCCAACTGCGAGCGAATATGGCTACCCACGCCGTAACGCGTTCAGGCAGCCGTTGTTCGAAGCCTCCGTCCATGAAGGTTTGAATCGATTCAAGAACGTGCAAGCACTATTCGGCCATATTTTGGAATCGTTCTACCAAGAGCAACACGGAGTACATGCCACTGTCCGTTGCCCCGACGGTACCGCACTCTCAATACGGGCTCGATATCTTGTAGGATGCGACGGCGGCCGTAGTCCCATACGCGGACTACTGGGTGTCAAGATGGTGGGCTCGACGTTCAAGTCTCGCTGGCTAGTGATCGATACTGAAAATGACGACGACAGCTTCTCTCAGATGCGGGTCTATTGTGATCCCCGCCGGGCAGTCGTTGACGTTCCCGGTCCACACAAAACTCGCCGCTTCGAAATTCTCATTCACTCGCACGAGTCCGCAGACGACGTCGTAACAGAAGCACAGGTTCGCAAATGGCTGTTCCCGTTTCGAGGGAGTCGAAAAACTGACATTGTGCGCAAAACCGTCTACACCTTCCATGCACGAGTAGCGGAGCACTGGCAAGTCGGCCGAGTTTATCTGGCCGGCGACGCTGCGCACTTGACCCCACCCTATGCTGGCCAAGGAATGAACAGTGGTGTACGTGATGCGCACAATCTGGGGTGGAAGCTATCCGCCGTCGTGCGCGGGCAACTGCCGGAATCAGTGCTTCTTTCATACGAGATCGAGCGTCGAAAGCACGCATGGGCACTAATTCGCCTGGCGCTGAATCTAGGCATGGTCATGGCACCGAAGTCGCGCTGCAGCGCATGGGCATGGCAGTCGTTTTTCCGGATCGCAGCATACGTACCACCTGTCCGCGACTACTTTCTGCAAATGAAGTTCAAGCCGAAACCAAGGTATGCCTGCGGACTGCTCGGACCTATTGACGAACTCGGGCGTCACAGCGTTCGGGGGCGAATGCTTCCGCAACCATTCGTGACGTCCCGCGGTCGATCGATGCCGCTCGATGATCTTCTTGGACCACGTTTTGCCCTCCTCCGCTTTGGACGACCATCGGTCGGGACCAGCCTGCGGCCCGCTCATCAACTTTGGCGTCATCTAGGCGCCGCAACTGTATGGATTCTTCCTGAGCCCAACGGCGTGTCGGAACGCATGCTGGAACAGCGTGGCTGGACCGTAGCTGTGAGCAACGACTCTGCATTCGTAAACGCGCTCGCTCACAACTGCGACCGGGTCATTGTGCTACGGCCAGACCGTTACGCTGCGGGCGCATTCCTTCCGTCACAAGAGCACACATTCGCTGACGAATTCGCCACGGTGTTGGGCGTCGATGCCACTATCAGCGTACCGGGGGTATCTCCCGACGACTCATCCATCACGTTACCACCAGCAATCAACTGGATATCACGATGACCAGCCTGCAGAAAGAAACCCCGGCTCAACTAAACCATCTTTGCGTCGATTCACCCCAGCCGGAGCGGCTGGCCCGCTTCTACTGCGAGATGATGGATTGCGCCGAAACACCACTCAATGAGCTCCGCTTGTTATCGGGGCCACGTCGATCGATATTGATTCGACCGGGTGCGACCGCAGATCTCGCTTACGCCGCCTATCGGATCTCCACCGACTCTCAGCTCCAGACTCTAAGATGCCGCCTTGCGGCAAACGATATCGCATGCGAACCACTACACGATCCTTTGCTGGAACCGGGCTCGTTTGTAGTGGCTGACCCGCAGGGACGCCAAACTGCGTTTGGTGTCGCATGCCACACTCTGCCCCATTCGGGAGCGCCGGCACGTCTTCAACATTGCGTCTTTCAGACAACTGAGCTGGACGATGTAGTGCGCTTCTACGTCGACAAGCTTGGCTTTACTGTATCTGACGAGGTGGTGAGCGACGATTCGCGCGCAGCCGCAGTGTTCCTGCGTTCCGACGACGATCACCACACGCTTGCATTCTTTCGCGGTAGTCGCAATGAATGGGATCATCACTGTTACGAAACGAACGAGTGGAATGACATCCGGGATTGGGGCGATCGTTTCGCTGCAGCTGAGATCCCCATTTTCTTTGGCCCGGGACGCCACGGCCCCGGCAACAATCTGTTCTTTATGGTCACCGACCCTGATGGCAACCGTCTAGAGTTCTCGGCAGAATTGCAACAAGTGTCGATCGATTCTACAGCTGGTGTGTGGCCTGCAAGTGAACGCACGCTGAATAGCTGGGGGCGAGCATGGATGCGTAGCTAAATCATACGCGATAATAGACTGCCAACGAATCTTGACACCTAGGATCATGAGTACTTCGGATCGGTCGCTTGCAGTACTGAAACTGTTTTCAATCGATAAGCCGGTATGGACAGCGGAGGAGATCTCCACCGCACTTTCGGTTTCGTTGGCTACTTCCTATCGTTATCTCGCCTCGCTGGACGAGGCGGGACTCGTTGCAGCTGCCACCGTAGGGCACTACGGGCTCGGACCGGCAATCGTTCAGCTCGATCGCCAAATTCAATTGACGGATCCGTTGTTGAAGGCGGCTCGACCTGTCATGGCTGACCTATCGAAATTTGCCCCAGACGGATCTGCGATTTTGCTTTGCCGGCCCGCCGCAGATTGTGTCCTGTGCATTCATCAAGTCCTAACCACCGGACCGCAAGAACCTGTTAGTTACGAGCGCGGGAGGCCGATGCCTTTATTCTTCGGTGCCACGTCGAAGGTTATTCTCGCCAATCAACCGGCAAGAGGCATGAAGGCGATTTATGCCCAGCACGTGCGCGCAATTGAACAGGCGGGTCTGGGAACGTCCTTCGCAGAATTTCGCGATACGCTCGCGGCGTGGCGTAAGTCCGCGTGCATGGTTACACACTCTGACGTTGACCCTGGCAGAACCGGTATCGCAGCCCCCATCCTGAACGAAGCCCGGACCGCAATCGGCAGTCTGAGTTATGTCGTTCCGCACACGACAGAGGAACGTGTGGTTGGTCGACTAGCGACCCTTGTAAGTGCAGGTGCCAGAGAGATCGAGGGAGTGCTTGTGAACAATGGAGTCCCTGTCTGAATTGGAAGTGCCGCTTAAATCACAGATGTCGCCTTGTATTGAGATTTAGCGGTCCGTTGAACGTAAGAGCTTACAAAGCACTTGCCTGCGCATCTTCCACCATCTTTGAAATCACGCTCGATCCACTCAAGACGTCAATTGCCGCGTATGCCGGCCCCACTAACCAATCCGCGTTCGCGCGCCCACACGATCGCCTCGCCGCGGCTGTGCACGTCGAGCTTCGCGTAGATCGTCGCGACGTGATTGCGCACCGTGTTCGGCGCGAGCCCGAGGCGGCCGGCGATCTCCTTGTCGGCAAGACCGTGGCACAGCAGGTCGAACACGTCGCGCTCGCGTGCGGTCAGGTCCGACAGCTGGGCGCCCGCATCCGGCGCATTCGCACGCCGCACGTTCGCGAGCTTCTCGATCAGCGTGCGGCTGAACCACGATGCATCCTGCATCGCCGTTTCGATCGCATAGACGAGCTCCATCTCCGTGCGCTTGCGGTCGCTGATGTCGAGCAGTGCGACGAGCAGGCAGTCGCGCCCGTGAATCGCGACGGGATCGGCCGACACGACGCAATCGCGCACGTCGCCTTCACGCGTGCGGATCTGCACGTCGGCGTTGCGCACGCTGCCGTCGCGCGCGAGCTGGCTCTCGATGTGCTGCCATGCGGCGCGCTCGGCCCATAGCCCGATCTCGTCCGCGGATTTGCCGAGCAGGTCGTCCTGCGCGTGGCCCGTCATCGCGGCGAACGCGCCGTTCACGTCGAGCAATTCGAAGCGGTCGGCCGTGACGATCGCGGTGGCGACCGGCGCCATCCGGAACGCCGTCGCGAAGCGTTCCTCGCTCTGCCGCAGCGCGCGCTCGGCCTGTTTGCGCGCCTCTAGATCCATGAGCGTGAACAGCACGCACGCCTCGTCGTTCATGTCGATCGGCTGCCCGGCAACCACCACGGCCTTCGTGCTGCCGTCCGCGCGCTTCAGCACGGCCTCCATCTGCGGGATCGTCGCGCCTTCGCCGAGCCGCTCGATCGCGAGTTCGCGCCGCTCGGCCTGGTCGAGCACGTCGATCTCGTACACCGAGCGGCCGAGCACGTCGTCGCGCGCGTGGCCGGTCAGGTCCAGAAAGCCCTGGTTGACCTTCACGTAGCGCAGGTCGCCGAGCCGGCAGATCACGGCCGGCGCAGGGTTCGCGTTGAAGGTGCGCTCGAAGCGTTCCTCGGCGCTCGCCCATTCGGTCGCGTCGTGCAGCACGAGCGCGAGGCAATCGGGCTCGCCGGCCGCATTCGTCAGCACCAGGCTGCGGATGCGGTGGACCCAACTCACGGTTTCGTCGGCGACCGATTCAACTTCGACCGTCACGTCGCTGAACTCCTCGCCCGCGATCACGCGATCCATCGGATAGTGGCCATCGCGCACGGGGTGGTTGTTCCGGTAGCGCAGCCGGAAGTGCTCGCGGTAATCGGTGACGGTCGCGCCGAGCGCCTTCAGCTCGGTCACGCCGTGCATCGCGAGCGCGGCGTCGTTCGCCCAGACGATCCGCTGGTCAGGCTCGACCAGGATCACACCCGCGGTGAGCCCCGCGATGATCTGGTGCAGTTGGTGCCTATTGGTATATTCTTTCAGCGTTTGCTCATCTGTCAATTCGCTCACTGAAGTATTTTCCCTATCGCCGATTTAGTATCCGCCGTTCGTCTGTGCTGGGACGCCCGGTCACAGCCCGAAATTGATCACACGCCGCAGGCCCTGTCGCGAAGCATTGACCGACTATCCACATAGTACGAGCACATACCGCACCGATACCGTGCGGCTCCTCACCAAACGGAGTTGCGCCACGCGCGTACCGATCATAGCGATCGGGCCATGCACTGCTTTCACTAACGGGTTCCGTCGTGCATGCAAACGCTCTAATCGATACCGCGTATTTGCGCGATGCTCGTCCTCAAGCACATCGATTTCCCGCCACCGTATGGTTCGCTTTCAAGCAACGCAAGAAAACCAAGGTGCAGGACACCTCCACGAAAGCGCCGTTTAGTGACCGGCACAATGCCGGATTAACTCGTCAGGGAAACCTCGCCAGAACTTCGATTGGGTAGGTTGATTAGGGAGCAAGCCAAGCTCAACGCTATCGCGCGACGGCTCAACGAACGTCCACGCAAGACACTAAACTTCGATACGCCGGCTGAACGATTCGATCGAGCGTTTGCATCGACCGGTTGAAGCTACCGCCTCATCTGGACTCTCCCCACGAAAATGGGAATCGAGGCGAGGTTGATGGCTGACTTGGCAACGGCTGGTGGCACGAAGTTTGACATCAGCGTGAAAACGAGCGAGCGTATCGTCGCGGTGACAGGCACGCTGGAGACGAAGGCCGCTGTGCACGCGGCTGTCCTCGTGACGCGCACTCCCTGCGTGCTTCATGCGTCAATCGCGCAGCCCCACGACTTCCGGTCGAGTGTGGGACGCAGTCTTAACGACCGACGCCGCCACTTGCATCGCTTGCTTGTTGTGCACACCGGCCGCTAGTTCCGGCGCGTCGATGGCCGATGCTAACATTCGTCAACCTGAAGCGACTCCTCCCAAACTACGCATGAGCAAAACGACAGCCCCGGCTAAATCGCGCCCGACCCGTAGCGACGCTCAGCGGCAGGCCATACTCAATGCCGCATCGCTGCTGTTCATCGAAAAAGGCTTCGGCGGTACCAATATCAACGATATTGCAGACGCGGTCGGCATGACCCGCACGGCGCTGTACTACTACTTTCCTAGCAAGGAATCGATGCTTGAAGCGCTCACCCGCGACGTGACTGAGCGCGCGAGCGATCTCACGAAAGTTGTCGCTCAACGCCCAGAGCTTCCGCCACAGGAGGGACTTCGACAGCTCATCCTCGGCCACGCTGGCCTTATCCTCTCGCACCCATTGCAGTTTCGCGTCGTCGAACGCAGTGAGAGCAGCCTGCCGGATCCGCAGCGCGCCGCCGCTCAGACTGCCCGCCGAGCTGTGCGAAACAATTTCGTGAACGTCATCCGGCGTGGTATCGACCTTGGCACATTCCAAGCCGTCGACGCCGACATAGCGGCTTTCGCCATCATCGGGATGTGCAACTGGTCCGCGTGGTGGTTCGATACCCGCAGGCAAAAGTCTGCCGAAGCGGTTGCTGAACTCATCGCCTCGCTCGGGCTGCGCATGCTCTGCGTTGAGACCGACGACAGCGCCCGGCCTTCGAACGAACGCGCTGACATTCGCCGTGCACTGACGGAAATGCATGACGCGCTCTCCACACTCGAGAACACGCTGCTCGGCGGTAAGGACTAGACCAGCCGCGAGTTTCTCATCTGCGTTTCAGTTAGTGTTTACATCTACGTCAAATATTTGACGCGGTCGTCAACACTCCCTAGCATTGGCGCATGGTCAATGTCAGGAGCGCGCACGCGCGATTCGTCCGATGAACGATTTGCCTTCATCCAGCAAGCCGATCGCCCAGGCCATCGCAGGCTTTCTAAACGCTGACTGGAATCCGCGTGACGTTCCGCCGAGCACGGTCACGACGAACGTCGTGCTGCGCACCGCCGACCAAGCAGCCACCGGCGGCTCACTGTACCGTCCGCCGATCGCGACGGACACGGTGGTGTGCGTGATGCATCCGCGCGAGTTCATGGCCTGCCATTACCTGATTCCGGATATCGTGGGCGCCGGCTACGCTGCGTGGTCGCAGTCACCGCGCGCTGTTGGCAACGACCTGCGGCTGGAACACGAGTTCGCGCTGCACGACGTGGCCGCCGGGCTGCAATACCTGCGCGCGGCAGGGTTCCGGCGCATCGTGCTGCTCGGCAATTCGGGCGGCGCCGGACTTTATGCCCTTTATGTGCAGCAGTCCGAGCTGCCGGGCGCGCAGCGCATTGCATGCACGCCTGGCGGACGAATAACACAGCTCGCCGAACTCGACATGCCCACCGTCGACGGTTTCGCGCTAGTCGGTCCGCACCCCGGGCAGGGTGCGCTGTTACTCAACTGCATTGATCCGAGCGTCTCGAACGAGAACGATCCGCTCTCCGTCGATCCGTCGCTCGATCCCCTGTCACCGGCGAATGGGTACTTGGGCAAAGGCAACACCCGCTATAGCGCTGAATTTGTCGACCGATATCGCGCGGCACAGCGTGCACGCGTAGCGCGCCTCGACGCGTACGCGCGATCGTTGATCGCACGTCGTCAGGACGCTCGTCGGCGCGTAAAGGAAAACGGCGCGAGCGGCATTTCGGTCAAACCAGACGACCGGCGCGTCGCCGCGCACACGCCGATCTTCAACATCTGGCGCACCGACGCCGACCTACGCTGCTTCGATCTCGGCCTCGATGCGTCGGATCGCAAGTTCGGCTCTCTGTGGGGCGCCGATCCGTACGTGTCCAACTACGGCGCGGTCGGTTTTGCACGGCAGTGCACACCGGAGAGCTGGCTTTCGACTTGGTCGGCGCTGTCGTCCAACGCGTCACTGGCCAGCACTGCGCGCTCGATCGTCCAGCCTGTGCTCATCATCGAATACACCGGCGACCAAGCGTGCTTTCCGAGCGACGTGAAGACCATCGTCGATGCGATCGCGTCACCATCCAAACGCCACCACCGCGTACGCGGCGATCACCACGGCCGCGCGTTGAGCGCACACGAAGCGCCCGGGCGGCTCGAGGCGGGACGTCTGCTCGCTCTATGGCTGAGCGAGCACTTTTCGCCCTGACCGGACAGCCAGCTGTTCCCGGCCCGTCTTCGTCATCACGACTTTCAATGGACGACACAAGTCATGCATGCTCACCCTCTTCCCCCGCTAAAGCTACACGGTGTCGACCACACCGCACGGCCCACCTGGCGACTGCGTGAAACCGTCGAGTTCTACCGCGACAAGCTCGGGCTGCCGCTCGTGCACGTGATTTCCGCACGCGGCTGGGGACCTGCGACGCACCCGGACTTCCTGCATTTCTTTTTCGACAGCGGCAACGGCAGCACCATCGCGTTCTTCTACTACCTCGGCAGCGAAGAGCCAGCCGAGATCCCGGCACGCACGACCGCTCGCCCGCTTCCAGACGATCATGTCGCCGACGCCACACATACCGCGTGGCTTGTCGACGGCCCGGACGAGCTACGCGCGTGGAAGCGACATCTCGATGCTCAAGGGCTCGACGTATCGATGGAAACCCGGCACGAAGTGATCGAATCCGTCTACGTACGCGATCCCAACGGCTACTTCGTGGAGTTCACGCATAAGCTGCGCTCGCTGACAACTGTTGATGCCACCGATGCACAGCTCACACTCGAGGCGGCGATGACGCTGGAGGACGCCGCACGCGCGGCTGGTCGCCCGATGGATACCATCGACGCGATATGGAACCGCAAGGCGGAGCTGGTCGCTGAACGCGGCAATGCCTCCGCCGCGCCGGTGCGCATCTCCGTGCCCCGCGTGGCGGAATTCGCGCCGTTGGTGCGCACAGCATTGCAGCATCCCAATTGCCGCGTGCACGAAGGTGAAGAATACGATTCTATCGAAGCCGACGGGCCGATCGAGTTCGAGCGCCGCGCGCTCGGCTTCAAGCCCGCGCTTTGGTACAGCATGCTCACTGGCGGCTTGCACGGGCGCATTGAGCAGTACGACCACGACATCGTACGCATCGCACCGTTACAGTCCTGAGCCGCGGCGAGAGGAGACATAATGGAGATACGAATCGAACAACCGATTAGCGGTGTCGTTTATCCCTGCCGAATCCGTGCTGAGGCAGCACTCGCCAGCGGCGCGTGGATCGCCAGTACCGTCGGCGACGCACTGCGCGCCACCGCACTGCGTTATCCGGATCGACTCGCGTTTGTCGGTCATGACCGAAAGATCAGCTTCGCCGAACTCGACGAGGCCACCGAACGCCTCGGTGCCGCATTGCTCGCGCGGGGCCTCGCCCCAAGCGACCGTGCGATCTTTCAACTCGGTACTACGGTAGAAACCGCAATCGCTCTGCTCGCCTGCTTCAAGGCCGGCATCGTGCCGGTGTGTTCGCTACCGCAGCATCGCGAGATCGAAATCGGTCAGCTGTCGCACCTATCCCGTGCACGCGGCTACTTCATTCAGGCGGATTTCAGCCCCCGCTTCGACCTGCCGGTCTTCGCCGAATCGATGTCGGCGCGTCATCCGTGGATTGAGCATCGGGTGATCGTGCGCGGCGAACATGCTGGCGCAGTCGCTATGCAGACGCTGATCGATGGCATACCGCTCGGGCAAGCGCGCGAACGCCTAGCGCGTGTGCGGATCGGCTTGTCGGACGTACTCAGCTTCCAGCTCTCCGGCGGCACGACGGGCATCCCCAAGATCATTCCGCGGTTCCATGCCGAGTATCTCGGCCACTCGGCGGGTTGGATGCGACGTTATCGCGTTGACGCTAACAGCCGGTTGATCTGGTCACTGCCACTGGTGCACAACGCTGGCCAGCTTTACGCCCTGATTCCAGCGGTGCTCATCGGACTGCCGGTCGTTCTGATGCCACAGGTCGACATTCCGATGATGCTCGACCTAATCAGCAGGCACCGTATTACGCATGCGCTGTCGATCGGCCCGATCGCACCGCAACTGATGGCTTATGCAGATATCGCACGGCATGATCTGTCGTCGCTCGAGTTGTTCGCAACGATGAGCCGCGCCGATACGTTGGAAACACACTTGGGCGTGCCGTGCTCGAACCTGTACGGTACCACGGAAGGTCTACTGCTCGGCTCGCCGGCCGATGCTCCAGACCGGGTACGACATCAGACGCAAGGGCGCTCCGGGTGCGACGATGACGAGATCCGTTTGCTGGAACCAGGCTCAGAACAGCCCGTCCCACGCGGCCGGATCGGCGAACTATGCTTCCGCGGGCCGTCGACGCTTACGGGGTACTTCGCGAACGCGGAGGCCAACGAGCAAGCCTTTACGTCCGACGGTTTCTACCGCACCGGGGACATGGCAACCGCGCATGAAGTGGACGGCGCGCTTTACTACACGTTCGAAGGGCGCTTGCGGGACAACATCAACCGCGGCGGCGAAAAGATCGGCTGCGAGGAAGTCGAAAGCCACGTCAGTCAGCATCCGTCGGTCGCCGACGCCAAGCTGGTGCCCATGCCCGACCCGTTCTATGGCGAAAAAGGCTGCGTCTTCATCATCCCTCGCCCGGGCATGCAAGCGCCCGACGTGCAGGCGCTCGGGCGGTTCCTCGTTAAGCGGGGCCTGGCCCGGTACAAGTGCCCCGAGCGAGTCGAGGTAATCGACGCATTTCCCGTCACGCGCGTGGGGAAGGTCGATAAGCCTGCGATGAAACGGATCATCGTCGATCTCATCGCGCAGGAAGCTGGACAATGAACGCGCCCGCACCAATCGAACACCTGATCGGCGAACGGCCGCCCACGGTGCGCCGTCGAATGAAATGGAACGGATGCGAGCCCGCCTGCGTGGTCGACGCCGCCACCTTCGCCGATTTCGTAATCTGCGCAGGCGAACTGCTCTCCGGAGCGTTGCTCGGCGGTACGCCACAGTGTGCACAACGCGCACTCGGCTTCGGCACGCCAAGCCGTGCGCTGTCGTTCGATTGCATCGGCGCGCTGCGACCCGACGACGAATTCGACATGACCACGCGAGTGGCGGACGTGCGCAATCGTTCGTACATGCTGGACATCGCGTCCCGCACGCCGCAAGGCCCGACCGCGGTCAACGCACGCCTTCACCGCACGCCGCACAACCGTATGCGCCGCGCACGACGAGCGCAGCTCGATCGTTATCCCGCCCGCTTTCCGCCAGGCGTTGCTAGACCACCAGCGAGATTGTACCGGCGCCACTTCGAATGAATTCGTCAAGGACAACGCATCATGAAAATCGACATTGTCGGCGCCGGCCCGGCCGGCATGTACTTCGCATTACTAACCAAAAAATACAATCCATCTAATCGCGTCACGATTTATGAACAGAATCCGGAGGGTGCGACCTACGGCTGGGGCGTAGTGTTCTCCGATATCGGGTTGTCGTTCCTGAAGGAAGCCGATATGACGTTCTTCGACGAATTCATCGCGCATCACGAACGTTGCGACTACATGGAAATCGTTCACCGTGGCACTCATGTTCAGGTCCACGGTAATCATTTTTCGCGCACGTCGCGCATCGACATGCTGCGAGTCCTGCAGCGTGCTTGCGAGCGCGAAGGTATCAGGATCGAATACGGCCGGCGCATCGAGGATGTGCACGCGCTCGCGGCCGACTGCGACATGCTGGTGGCTGCCGACGGCGGCAACAGCTCGATACGCACTCAACTGGCCGATCACTTTCGCCCGCAGTTCGTTCAGCGCCGCAACAAATTCGCGTGGTACGGAACGCACCAGCTCTTCCATCCCGTTTCGCTGATCTTTCGCGAAACGCTGCTCGGCGTGTTCATTGCGCATTGCTATCAGTACAGCTCCGACCTGTCGACCTTCTTGATCGAAACGGACCCCGATACGTGGCGCCGTGCCGGGCTCGACCACGCCAGCGAGGACGAAAGCCGTCGGTTCTGCACCGACGTGTTCCGCTCCGAGTTGGGCAGCAATGTACTGCTGACCAACCGCTCGCTCTGGTTCGAAGCCAACATCGTCAACACCGCAAACTGGCATCACGACAACATTGTCTTGCTCGGCGACGCATTGCGCACTGTGCACTTCTCGCTCGGCTCCGGTACCCGCATGGCGATGCAGGACGCGATCGCGCTCTACCGTGCAATAGCGGCGACGCCATGCGACCTACCGGCCGCGTTCGCTGCCTTCGAGGCAGCGCGCCGGCCCGCGTCGTTCAGCTTTCTAGGCGCGGCGGCAAAGAGCCTCGACTGGTACGAGAGCGTCGCCAGCAAGTTGCATCTCGACCCGGTCAGCTTCGCCTATGACTACATGTGCCGAACCGAAAAGGTGACCCGCGACGACCTTCGGCGACGCGACCCGTTGTTTGTCGACGCCTACGACACGCTTCAGGCACGCGCGCAATAAAGGAAAATACTATGACCAAGACAACCACAATCAATGTTGCCGACGTTATCGGGAGCAGTCGTCTCGGGGCTCTGCAGTATTTCGTACTAAGCCTCTGCACACTATGCCTAATTATTGATGGTTTCGACGTGCAGGCAATCGGCTATGTCGCGCCCGCCATCATCAAACAATGGGGCATCGCCCGTGCCGACCTCGGACACGTGTTCGGAGCGGGCCTTGTCGGCATGACGATCGGTGCGCTGTTACTCGGCCCCGTGGCGGACCGCATCGGCCGACGGCCGGTGCTAATCGGCGCCATGACATTCCTTGCGACGAGCGTGTATGCGACGGCCCAAGCTGGCTCAGTGCCGCAGCTGCTACTGCTTCGGTTCGCTGCCGGATTGAGCATGGGCGCAATTATCCCGAACGCGGTCGCCCTTGCTGGGGAGTTCAGCCCGACGCGCATTCGCGTTACGACGATGATGATCATTTCCTCTGGCTTCATCGTCGGCGGCGCGATCGGTGGCGCCGTAGCCGCGCCGCTGATTCCGGCATTCGGCTGGCGATCCGTGTTTATCGTCGGCGCAGCTGCACCATTGCTGGTGGCCATCGCGATGATTGTGGGTATGCCTGAATCGCCTCAGTTCATGGCAATGCAACACCGCAGCCGTCACCGCGTTCGAGCACTTCTGCGACGCATTGATCCCGCGCTCGCAATTGGTCCGCACGTCGAAATTTTCGTTCCTGAGAAGAAAGCCGCCGGCATGCCTTTCTTGCACTTATTCCATCATGCGCTCGGAACTGGCACCGCGCTGCTTTGGGTCCTTAACTTTATGAACTTGCTGGCCGTTTACTTTCTCGCAAACTGGCTACCGATGATCATGAACGGTGCGGGACACACCACCTCTCAGGCCGTGTTCGCCGGCATGGTCTTCTGGGTCGGGGGCATCGCGGGTAACCTTCTTCTCGGCTGGCTGGTGGACCGGTACGGCTTCGGGCCCACGCTAGCGCTGACCTTCGTCGGCTCGGCGCTGGCGGTCGCCGCGATCGGTCAGGTGGCCGGCTCCCTGACGAGCGCTTTCATCGCCATTGCGATCGCTGGCTTCGGTGTACTCGGCGGCCAAACCGCGCTGAATGCGCTAGCCGCGGTGTTTTACCCGACCGCGTTGCGGTCCACTGGCATGAGCTGGGCGCTCGGCGTAGGCCGCCTCGGCTCGATCCTCGGCCCCGTAGTTGGCGGCGAACTTGTGCGATTGAACTGGCCGTCCTCCAGCCTACTCATGGCGGCGGCCGCGCCGTGCGTCGCGGCTCTACTCGCAACTCTCGCCTTCTGGCGAGCCGGCGACCTGCCGGGTCGGGCAAAAACGCTTGAACCAACGCCACGCGACGTCGCCTCCCGCAGCTGACCCTCCACACCGCACGAAAAGGACCATACCTTGACCAGACATTTCCGCAACAGACAGATCGTGCCCAGTTCCAGCACGACGATGGATACCGAGATTCCGGCGATGCTTCGCGCTCGCGAGTCTGTCCGTTCGGCTGAGCGCTTCACCTTCCATTCGCGCCGCATGCGTATGTACAAGGTCGCAAAGGAGGAACTGGCCGCGATGGAGAGGGGAGCCCTGCGCTGTGCCGCCGAACTCACCGACGCGCGCGTGGACGTGATGAGCACGGCGTGCCTCGTCACAATCGTGTCCATGGGCCTCGGCTATCACCGCATGACCGAACGTCGATTGACAGAGGTCGCGCGAGCCAATCATTACCTGGTCCCGGTAATGACGTCTGCCGGCGCTCTTGGACGAACTGAATACGCTGGGTGCACGCCGCATCGCGCTGATGGCGCCGTATGTGAAGCGGCTGACCAACCTCGTCGTCCAGTACATCGAGCTCGAGGGCATCGAGGTCGTCGATGCGATCTGATTCGAGACTCCCGGCAACCTCGAAGTCGGTAGGCGGAATCCGTTGCAATTGCTGAACGACGTAAAGCGTTTGAATACAGCGGGGGCTGACGTGATCGTCGCGTCCGCCTGCGTAAAAATGCAGTCGCTGCCGGCTGTCCGACGCATCGATGATGCGACCGGGATTCGGACGGTCTCCACCGCGATGTGTACGTCCGCCGGATGCCCGACAATCTGGTTCCGGCACCCAAGATCCCTGACGCGGGCGCTCTGCTACAGGCACGCTGATTCGTCGCACGCAAGCTTGCATTCTGGCCGGTATGAAGCCACATTTTTCGGGTGAGCGGCGACCGATCCGACCAGCTCGTCCGGGCCAAATCCAGTCCTACAAATTGATTGGCGCACACAAGTGTTTTCGAATAGAGCACCGATCGCGCATGCGAAGTAAACATATTCTAAACAAGGCGTTGCAACGCCAGAATGGAGATAAAACCGTCATGAAAATCAAATGGAGCGCCGCCGTGTTCGCGACGGCGTCAGGGCTCGCATACGGGCAAAGCAGCGTCACGCTCTACGGAATTGTCGATACGGGCATATCCTATTACAACCACGCGACTCCACATGATGGATCGTGGGTTGGCTTGCCCATTCTGACCGGTGAATTACCCTCCCGCTTCGGGTTTAGGAGTACTGAAGATATTGGTGGTGGCTACCGCGTGTTCTTCGTGCTCGAATCGGGGTTCCAGCCAGGCACCGGCGCACTGAATTACGGCGGCCGCCTATTCGGCCGGCAGGCCAACGTTGGGATCGACAGCGATTACGGTGCATTGACGCTTGGCCGGCAGATGAACATGACAACCTACGCGTTGGCGAAGGCCGACGTAATCGGGCCGTCTATTCATTCGTTGTACGTGCTCGACGGGTACCTGCCGAATGCACGCAGCGACAATGCTATCGGCTACTTCGGCCGCTTCCGCGGCATCACCGTCGGAGCCACATACAGCTTCGGTCGAGACGCAGCCGGCCCCGCGGGACCGAGTGCGACAAATTGCGCCGGACAGGTAGCAGGGGACATCTTGGCGTGCCGGCAATACACCGCACTCGTCGCCTACGATACTGCTACTTTCGGCGTGGCGGCGTCCTTCGACGTGATGCGAGGCGGCACCGGAGCATCCGCCCCATTGAATCGAAGCACATCCACTGCAACGCGGAATATCATCGACGGTTACCTGGTCGCGGGCACGGCCAAGCTCGGTATCGGCTGGATACGAAATAACATATCGGCCGCCTCCCACCTGCAATCGGACATCTTTTTCGCCGGTGCAACATATTCGGTCACGCCGGCTTTTTCCGTCGACGCCCAGGGCGTCCGCTACCTGCAGCGCAGCCGCGATGCTGGAAGCCACGACGCAAACTCAACACTGCTCGTTACGCGCGCGAACTACGCGTTGTCGAAGCGCACGATCGCCTATACGTCGGTCGCGTACATGTTCAACAGCAAGCTGGCGGCCAACCCAGTTGCCGCAGGCGGAACGGTGGGGACAGGTATGAACCAACTCGGCGCCATGATTGGCGTCCAGCAGAAGTTCTGACGTAGCGGCGTCGCTTTGTTGCTGTCATACGTGGCCGGGAAGACGGAAGCCGATTGTCTATGAGAGCCCCTCGCTTCTTCCCCACCTCTCCGGGGCACCCGGGGTTTGCGCGCGGCGCGAACCACGTTTTGGCAAGAATGTATTGGCGCTGGCCAGCGGATGGTAGCGACATAGTCCGCACGCGCCTACCTTGACGTCTGATGTGAGCAACCGCAGTTCATGTGAGGAGCCTCGAGCGCGGAACCCGCGAACAGACAGTATCCAGGAAAAGATCTCAATGACCGAGAATGCTCCATCAAACGCGAATGCAAGCGCAGGATTTCCTTACGAGTATGGTCATTTCATCGACGGCATGTGGACGCCAAGCGACGCCGGCAACAAATCGGGGCACCTATACAACCGGACGAACCATGCATACCCATATGCTGCCAATTCACTCCGCTGGGTCGCCAAATCGGAGTTACCCCCCGGTGTGGGTGGCCATGTGACGGTTCAGACTCCTGGCCGGACAAAGACGACGGCCCGGCGGTTTGGAGCAATCGTCATCGGGTGGTCGCGATTGGTCTGAGCATCAAATAAGTGAGTCGCCGGGCTTGGTTCGTGACGGCCAACTAGCAACGCGAATTGGCACTCTGGAACGGTGCGGAGTTCGATGCTTTTTCGATCGAGGCGTTATTTCTGCTTTAACTCATTGCGGTCCTTCACTAACCTCAAATCGAAGGGGATGTCATGAACAACACCCATGAAGGGCGGGTGGCTATCGTAACTGGCGCCGGCCGCGGAATCGGGCAAGAAGTCGCCACGCGTCTAGCAGCGCGCGGCGCGCAAGTGGTGTTGATCGATCTCGACGCCCCATCGGAAACGCGTGCGCTGATCGGCGGCGATCCGCTTATGCTAACCGGGGACGTCAGCGACGCAAAGGCATGGATCGGTTTCGCGCGGGCGGTTGACGAACGTTACGGACGCGCAGACATCGTCGTGAACAACGCCGGCATTTATCCGTTCGCTGCGTTCGACGATCTCGATTTCGATCTGTGGTCGCGCACGCTACGAGTGAACCTCGATTCGCATTTCCATTCAGCAAAGGCATTCGTCCCGCTGATGCGTGCGAACCGGTGGGGACGCTTCGTGAATTTCTCGTCGAATTCGATCGGCACGCCGCTCGCGGGACTCAGCCACTACATGGCGGCAAAAATGGGCGTTATCGGTTTCGTTCGTGGGCTCGCCAACGAAGTGGCCGGCGACAACATCACCGTGAACGCTATCCTGCCGGCACTCACTCGCACACCCGGCACGAGTGGCATTCCAGACGAGCTTGCACGGAGCGTATGGCAGCAGCAGGCTATCAAGCGCTTCGCGACGCCTGAAGATATCGTCGGGCCGATCCTGTTTCTCACCAGCGACGACGGCGCCTTCGTGACCGGCCAGGCACTGGCAGTCGACGGGGGAATGTACAAAATCTCGTGACCCCGACTGCTAGCCCGAGCTATCGCGCGCCCGCCTACGGGTCTGCGATGGCGTTTCGCCGTACCGCCGCCGGTATTGCAGGTTAAATGCACTCAGATGAGTGAACCCGTATTGCAGCGCAATCGTTGAGATAGTTGCCGCGGAACCGACGTTCGAGATCAGTTCGGTACGTATCTTTTCCAGTCGCAGATGGTTCAAGTGCTGCATCGGTGTCGTTTGGCGGAATGCGCTGAACGCTCGCGATAGCGACCGGATGCTGCAATCCGCCGCCGCGGCAATTTCCGTGAGCGTCAGCGCCTGTCCAAGCCGCGCCTCCATGAACTCGACAGCTCGACGCAACTGCTTGGGAGCAATCACGCCGCTCGATCGATGTAACTCAGCCGTGTAGTTGTGAGGTTGCGTGTCAAGCAACGTTACGATAAGCATTTCCTCGACGCTCGGCGCAAGATAATCTCTCAGTACGGCATCACTTTCGTTTAGCGTCGTCACGACGAAATCCAGCAGCATGAACCATCGCGTCAATGCATGGGAATCGCGCATCGCAATCTCGAACCGTAGCGGCGCGCGGCCCGGATGGCGCATCATGCGCCAGCACGCTGCGGACACGCGCCGATGATCAAGCTGGACCTTCAGGACCTCCGCCGTCGGTTCGTAATGGAACCGCGGCGAGTCCGACGCTAAGCTAAGGACGGTCGCCCCCGGCTCACCGCCGTAGTATTGCGCTTGCCCTGCAGTCATTCCCGCCCGCCCCCTTATGGTCGTCGTAATGAGCAGGCAAGCGCCGAGGTCGTCGGGCTCGATCTCGATGGTGCGCCCAAATGCCAGCGTGGATACAGCAAAGAGCCCGCACTCCACGCCGTGCAGCACGATCGGTGCAATCGCATCGGCCGCCTGAGCGCAGACGCGGTAATTGCAATACCGGTTGGCGATGGCGGAATGAGCTGCTTCGAGCTCATTGACGGACAACTCCAGGAAGCGCGCAGCGAGACGCGCCGAAGGTAGAGTCAGCATGCTGAATTTACGTGGACGCGACTGGAACTTGGGAACCGACACTCGCCATCGATGCAAGCCGCGCCACATCGGGATAGCTTCACACAATGCCGATCTCGCAAAACATTTATCCTTTAGCCGCGTCACTTATCGGCAACCCTTGCAGCCCGACTTTGAGTTGAGTATAGTTTTTTTGACACGTTCGTCAAATAATTGAAAATCCGCCTTCTCGCATGGTGCAATGCCAGGCGTCGGGCTTACAACAGATATCCTTATAGCTGCAACGATTCCGATTCCCATCAAGAATTTCGCCGGAACACCTTGAAATTCCAGCTCGGAAGTTATGCTTCTTCGGTGCGCTCACCCAATACGTCACGCATCGCTTCCAGAATCGCGTCCCGTTGCGGATGGATCCGCTCGACGGGGCCGGCCACGCCCATGGCCAGCGGCAGGCCGTTCCAGCCGTCCGCGATCACCATCGAGATCATCGCGGCACCCTGCGTGACCGTATGCGCCGAATAGGAATAGCCGCACCGGCGCGTCTGTTCGACCTTGTCGAGCACGACATCCTCGTCGATCGTCCGGCCCGACTTGCCGAGCCGGCGGATGCTGCGCGACACGAGCCGGCGGATCGCGCTGTCCGGCTGGAGACTCAGCAGGGCCCAGCCAAGGCCTGACATGCAGATCTCGCGACGCGTGCCGATCGGCGCGTAGAACTGGATCGGAATCGCATGCGCGCCCTCGACCGCATCGATGTACTGCACGTACAGGTCGCTCTGCACCGCGATCACGACGGCCTCGCGCGTGCGGACCGCCAGCCGCTTCGCGACGGCATGCCAGTGCCGCCGGCTGCCTGCCGTCGAATCGACGAGCGCTTCGCCGAGATTGACGAGCCGCGCAGTGGGTGCATACGTATGCGTTGCGTCGTCGTACGCGAGATAGCCGAGCGCCTTCATGCTGGTCAGCAACGCCGCCGCGCTCGAGCCTGGATAGCCGCAGCGCGTGGATATCTCACGCACGCTCAGCGGTCGCTGCAATGTGCTGAACAGCTCCAGCACTTCAAACACGCGTGCCGCGCTCTTGACCACGTTTCCGCTCATCCAGCCGTCTCCTCACGCCACCGGGCGAGCCTTCCACATATGTGGAACGGAATTTCCCGCCGCCAACCGTCGTGACGATACTAGGCTTCGGCCCGCGGCGTGAAGTCCCGCGGTACAGAACACTCGGAGACACCATGACAGCCTTTCTGATCCGTGAACGGCAGGGACCGATCCTGACCGTCACGATGAATCGTCCGGAAACCCGCAACGCCATTTCGGACAACGATGCGATCGATGCGCTGACCGAATGCTGCGACGACGCGAATCGCGACGAGTCGATCCGCGTGCTGGTGCTGACTGGTGCCGGCACGACGTTCTCGTCGGGCGGTAACGTGAAGGCGATGCGTGCGTTCCTGGAATCGGACCCGCACGACCTCGCCGCGATCCGGACGAGCTATCGCCGCGGCATCCAGCGCATCGCGCACGCGTTCCAGCACCTCGAAGTGCCGGCCATCGCGGCGATCAACGGCCCGGCCATCGGCGCCGGCACCGATCTCGCGTGCATGTGCGACATCCGCATCGCCGCCGATCGCGCCCGCTTCGCCGAAAGCTTCATCGCCCTCGGCCTCGTGCCCGGCGACGGCGGCGCGTGGTTCCTGCCGCGGGTCGTCGGCGCCGCCGTCGCCGCGGAAATGTCGTTCACGGGCGATGCGCTGGACGCACCGGCGGCGCTGCGTTGCGGGCTCGTCTCGCGCGTCGTTCCCGATGGCGACCTCCTTGCGCACGCGCTTGAACTGGCCGGCCGCATCGCCCGGCATTCGGGCACCGCGTTGCGCCTGACCAAGCGGCTGCTGCGCGAAGGCCGCCACGCGAGCCTCGACACGCTGCTCGACTTGTCGGCGTCATACCAGGCGTTCGCGCACGCCACCCCCGAACACCGCGCGGCAGTGAACGCACTGTTCGCCGCGCGCGGTTGAATCCGCGACGCATCGCCTGCCGGCATGCCGGCATGCCGGCAGGCCGAATCCCACATCGAAGGAAACATCGTCATGACAAGCAGTCACGAAGGCGCACTCGCAGGCGTGCGCGTGGTCGACCTGAGCCGCGTCTACGCGGGGCCGTTCTGCGCGCAAACGCTCGCCGACCACGGCGCGGACGTCATCAAGATCGAACCGCCGCAGGGCGACGAAACGCGCGACTGGGGGCCCGCAATGCCGAACGGCATCTCCAGCTACTACTGGGGGCTCAACCGCAACAAGCGCAATCTCGCGCTCGACCTGTCGCATCCGGACGGGCGCGACGTGCTGTTCCGCCTGCTCGACACGGCCGACGTGCTGATCGACAACTTCAAGCAGGGCACGCTCGAACGCTGGGGCATCGGCTACGACGACTGCCTGCGCGCGCGCTTCCCGCGCCTCGTCCACTGCTCGATCTCCGGATACGGCACCGACGGCCCGCTGGCGCGGTTTCCGGGCTACGACGCCGTCGCACAGGGCCTCGCCGGCTTCATGTCGATCAACGGCGAACCGGGCGGCATGCCGTTGAAGGTGCCGTTCCCGGTCGTCGATTACGCGGCGGGCCTGAGTGCCGTGTCGAGCGTCCTGCTCGCGCTGGTCGAACGGACCCGCTCCGGCCTCGGGCAGCACGTCGACATCGACCTGTTCAGCACCGCGCTGTCGATGCTGCATCCGGTCAGCACGACCTGGATGGCAACCGGCGACGTGCCCGTGGCGACCGGCAACGTGTATGGCGCAATCGCGCCGTACGGCATCTATCCGTGCAAGGACAAGCCGATCTCGACCGGCGCCGGCAACAACCGCACGTTCGCGCGGCTCGTCGAAGTGCTCGGCGTGCCCGAGCTGGCGCGCGACCCGCGGTTCGCGACCAACGCGAAGCGCGTCGCCAATCGCGATGCGCTCGATACGCTGCTCGGCCAGCTGACCGCGGAACGGCATGCCGACGACATCGTCGAACGGCTGCTGAATGCCGGTGTCGCGGCAGGCCCGGTGAACACCGTCGCCGATGCGTTCGGCCACCCGCAAGCCGCCCGCAACGCGATGTTCGTCAAGACCGGCACGTACACCGGCGCGGGCGTCCCCGCCAAGCTCTCCCGCACGCCCGGATCGATACGCCGGCCGCCCCAGCCGTTCGCCGCCGACACCGACGCCGTGCTCGACGCACTCGGCATCGACGCGGCTCACCGGGACGCGCTCCGGCAAGCGGGCGTGCTCCACGACATGCGCGCGGACACCACCGGGAGCGCGTCATGACCTCGTCCGGCTCGTTCTCTTCGCTGACGGGCGACGCCGCCCCGTCGATCCTGCGCAACGACGACAACGGCATCGCATGGCTGACGATCCATCGTCCGCACGTCGCCAATGCGCTGTCCGCCGAAGCGATCCGGCGGCTGTGCGACGAACTCGTCACGCTCGACGACAACCCGTCGATCCGCGTGATCGTGATCCGCGGCGCGGGCGACCGTGCCTTCAGCGCGGGCGTCGATCTCGGCGACCCCGAGATGCGCGGGATGCAGCCGATGCGCGGGCTCGCACGCAACGTGCACGAACTGATCCTCGAGCTGCGCAAGCCGACCATCGCGGCAATCAACGGCTACGCGATCGGCGGCGGCTTCGAGATCGCGCTCGCGTGCGACCTGCGAATCGCCGCCGATCACGCGACCTTCGCGCTGCCCGAAGCACGCGTCGGCATGGGCGCGAACTTCGCGAGCGTGCTGCTGCCGCGCATGCTGCCGCGTGCGATCGCGATGGAGCTGCTGTTCACGGGCCGCCGCTTCGACGCGGACGAGGCGCAGCGCGCCGGGTTGCTGAACCGCGTCGTCCCCGGCGCCGCACTCGACGACACCGTGCGCGAACTGGCGCAGACGATCGCCGGGAACGCGCCGCTCACGATCCGCCGCATCAAGGAAACCGCGACCCGCAGCCAGGGGTTGCCGGTGGCCGCCGCGCTGCGGCTGGACGTCGGCCCCGACGTCTATGCGAGCGAGGACCGGATCGAGGGCGCCCGCGCGTTCCTCGAGAAGCGCAAACCGGTATTCAAGGGGCGCTGAACCCGACGCAGCACGGCAGCATCACGCGCGCAACCGCTCCCAGAACGCGGGCGCGCGACAAAAGACATGGAACGGAGACACCTTCATGCAACGGAAAGCATTCGTGGTCGGCGCGTGCGTGCTATGCGCCACATCGGCGCACGCGTCGTCGGTCACGCTGTACGGGATCGTCGACAGCTACGTCGAATTCGATCGCATCGGCAGCCTGTCGAGCGTGCGGCAAAGCGGCGGCGGATCGTCGACGAGCCGGTTCGGGCTGACGGGCGTCGAGGATCTCGGCGGCGGTACATCGACGAAGTTCGTGCTGGAGAGCGGCTTCTCGCCAGCCGACGGCTCGTTCCAGGGCGGCACGCTGTTCTACCGGCAGGCCTACGTCGCGCTGCAGAACACGCGCT
The DNA here is from genome assembly GCF_017104585.1 of Burkholderia sp. Ac-20392. NCBI lineage: Bacteria > Pseudomonadati > Pseudomonadota > Betaproteobacteria > Burkholderiales > Burkholderiaceae > Burkholderia > Burkholderia sp. Ac-20392. The sequence goes on along the minus strand of NZ_JAAGPB010000005.1, from coordinate 3,399 downwards.
ACGGCGACCTCCGGCTCGGCCGGCAATACACGCCGTCGTTCTACGTCGTCTATGACGGCGATCCGTTCGGGCTCAACGAACGGCTGTCGCCGCTCGCGCTGCTCGCGACGTCGACGGACACGATCACCCCCAACACGACGCCGCCGATTCCGCGCTTCAACCAGGCGGTGTCGTACCTGAGCCCCGACTGGAACGGCCTGCGCGTGATGGCGACATACGGCTTCCCGACGCCGAATGCGCTGTCCACACAGGCCGGACGCAACTACGGCGCCGGGCTCCAGTACCGGATCGGCGGGCTCTACGTCGGCGCGGGCTTCCAGGGCGACACGTCGGCCGGCAACCTGTCGCCCGTCGTCTCGCCGTCGACCACCCGCCACTACGTGTTCGCGGCCAACTACGCGTTCGCGCACGTCAAGCTGTACGCCGCGTTTCTCTATGGCGTCAGCACCGCGCCGAACCTGCCTGCGTTCTCGACCGCGGGTGCCGGCGCGTCGATCGACGTGGGCGCGCTCGATCGCGTGCTCGTGTCGGTCGTGCGCCGCGACGTGAAAGGTTCCGCGAACGACGCCACCGCGCTCGGCATCGGGTACGACCATCCGCTGTCGAAGCGGACGTCGCTCTACGCACGCTATCTCTACATGAAGAACGGCGGCGACGCGCGCAACACCGTCGTCGTCGGCCTGCAGCCGCAACCGGGCGGCACCGAGCAGGTGTTCGCGCTCGGCATCGTTCACCGTTTCTGATGGAGTCCTCATGACCCCGACCCTTTCGACCGACCCGGACGCCGTCGACGATGGTGCGACACCGGCGCTCTACCGCCGGATCTCGCGCCGGCTGCTGCCGTTCCTCATCCTCTGCTACACGCTGTCGTTCATCGACCGGATCAACATCGGCTTCGCGCACGCGCAGATGGCGGCCGAACTGAACTTCTCCGACGCCGTGTACGGGCTCGGCGCGGGCATCTTCTTCATCGGCTACATGGCGTTCGAGATTCCGAGCAACGCGCTGCTTGTGCGGATCGGCGCACGCCGGACGATCGCGCGGATCATGGTGCTGTGGGGGCTCGGCTCGGCCGCGACGATGTTCGTCACCACACCCGCGCAGTTCTACGCGTGCCGCTTCCTGCTCGGCGTGTTCGAGGCGGGCTTCTTCCCCGGCATCCTGTTCCATCTCGGCGCGTGGTATCCGCCGAAGCAACGCGCGAAGGCGTTCGCGCTCTTCATGACCGCGCTGTACCTCGCGGGGATGATCGCCGGCCCCGTGTCGGGCGCGATCCTGTCGTACTTCGATGGCGCCGCCGGCCTGAGCGGCTGGCAATGGCTGTTCCTCGTGGAAGGGCTGCCGAGCAGCGTGCTCGGCTTCGTCGCGCTGCGCTTTCTCGACGACCGGCCGGACGACGCACGCTGGCTGTCGGAAGCCGACAAGGCCGCGCTGCGCGCCGCGCACACGCAGGCCGAAGCCGGCAAGCCGGAGGCAATCACAGCTCGACCGCTGCTTGCGCACCGCGATTTCTGGCTGCTGTGCGCGGCCAATTTCTCGATCGCGGCCGCCGGCTATGCGCTGGTGTTCTGGATGCCCGTGATCCTGCATCGCGGCGGCCTGCATGGCGCGATGCAGATCGGGCTGCTGTCCGCGCTGCCCTACCTGTGCGGGATCGTCGGCATGCTCGGGATGGGCTGGCGCACCGAACACCGGCGCGAATGGCGCGGGCACGGTGCGTTCGCGATGATCGCGTGCGCAGCGGCGCTCATCGGTCTCGCAAGCGTCACCGGCACGCCGCACCTGTTGATCGTGCTCTGCATCGCGGTCGCTACGCACGCAGCGACGCTACCGGCGTTCTGGGTGCTGCCGGGGCTCGCGCTGCCGAAGCGTTCGATGGCGGTCGCGATCGCGGCGATCACGATGTCCGGCGCGATCGGCGGGTTCGCGAGCCCGTTCCTGATGGGCGTGCTCAACACGGCCACCGGGTCGATGCGCGGCGGACTCTATTTCAACGCCGCGCTGCTCGCAGCCGGTGCCGTCGCGTTGCTTTTCACGCTGCGCGCCCGCGCATCGTCTCGTCCGAACGCGGGCTGACCGCGTCGGCATTTCCTTCCCTCCCCCTCATCGACTCTCATGAATTTCGAACTCGAACTCGACCACCGGATGATCCGGGACCTCGTCGCACGCTTCGTGAAGGACGAACTGATTCCGCTCGAAGCAGCCGTGATGGCGCGCGAAGCAGACGGCCAGCCCTTCGGGCTGCTCGACGACGAACGTACGCGCCTCGACGAGCGCTCGCGGCAGCTCGGCCTGTGGGGACTCGACGCGCCGCTCGATGCGGGCGGCGCCGACCTGCCGGCCGTCGCGATGGTCGGCGTGAACGAAGCGATCGGCACGACCGTGACCCCGTACATCCTGCCGCCCGACTCGCCGAACCTGCGGATGCTGTGCGACGTGGCCGACGATGCGCAGCGCGCACGCTATCTCGACCCGTACGCACGCGGCGTCACGCGGGCCGCGATGGCGATCTCCGAGCCGGGCGCCGGCTCGGATCCGGGCGCGCTGTCCACGACGGCCGTGCGCGACGGCGACATCTGGGTGCTGAACGGCCGCAAGATCTGGATCAGCCACGCGACCGAAGCCGACTGGACGATCGTGATGGCGCTCACCGATCGAAGCAAAGGCAAGCGCGGCGGCATGTCGGCGTTCATCGTCGACCGCGACGCGCCGGGCTTCATCATCGAACGCCGGATCCCGATGATCGGCGGGCTGTCCACGTATGAAATCGTGCTGGAGAACTGCCGCATTCCCGCCGCGCAACTGCTGGGCCGGGAAGGCGCCGGTTTCGCGCCGATGCAGGCACGGCTCGCGAACCGGCGGCTGGAGATGGCCGCCTGGTGCATCGGCCGCGCCGAGCGCGCGGTCGCGCTGCTGTGCGACCATGCGAAACAGCGCAAGACCTTCGGCGTGCTGCTCGCGGAACGCCAGGCGATCCAGTGGTGGGTCGCCGATGCGCTCACGCAAATCCATGCGTGCCGCCTCATGACCTACGAAGCGGCCGCGCGCGTGGATGCCGGGCAGGACGCGCGCACGCAGATCTCGATGGTCAAGGTATTCGCGACCGAAATGGCTTGGCGCGTCATCGATCATGCGATGCAGACGCTCGGCGCGATGGGCATGACGAAGGAAATGCCGCTGCAGCAGATGGCCAGCGAAGCGCGTTTGATGCGCATCTTCGAGGGCCCGACCGAGGTACACCGTTGGGTCGTTGCGCGCAGCGTGCTGTGAGCGCGCATCCCGCCTTTTCGATGGAGTGACGCGTTGGATACCCTGCATCTCGTCGATCGTGAAATCCGCCCGCTGCTCGTGGCCTGGCCGACCGTCACGCTCAGCGCCGACACCCTCGCGCAGTCGCGA
>NZ_JAAGPB010000004.1:0-237 GCF_017104585.1 Burkholderia sp. Ac-20392 | reverse complement strand
AAAAAAAAAAAACCCCCCCCCCCCCCCCCCCCCACCCCCCCCCCCCCCCTCCAATCGCCCCATCGCCTCCCCGCGTCTCGTCTTGTTCTTGTTCGTGCCTATCTTCCATCATGTGCTGCCTTCCCTCTATTACTCCGTTCTCCCTCCGCCCATGTCCCACTCTCTCTCTGCAACTCTCCCCGTGATCTACTATCTGTCCACCCTCCCTCTAATCCCCCGTCTCTTTCTAGACCCTCC
>NZ_JAAGPB010000055.1:0-28900 GCF_017104585.1 Burkholderia sp. Ac-20392 | reverse complement strand
CACGCGGCGGTCGCGAACGCGATCGCCACGAGCCCGAGCGCGTCGCCCGCGAGGCCCATTGCGAGTGCGCGGCGCTCGCCGAGCCGCGCGATCAGCGGCCCGATCGCGAATGCCTGCGCGAGTGCGTGGCACGCGCCGTAGCCCGCCAGCGACAGCCCCGCGATCGGCGTCGACCAGCCGAAATGTTCCTGGCCGTACAGGATCCACAGCGTCGCGGGCGCCTGCGACACCAGCGCCACGATCACGTAAATGCCGATCAGCGGCACGAGTGCCGGTGCGCCGCTCAGCCGGCGCAGGCTGGCGAAAGGGTTGAGCGCGCCGACCGCATGGCCTTCGCGGGCCGAACGCGGCCGCGATTCCGGTAGCGCGCGCCAGACGAGTGCGAGGTTGAGCGCATTGAGCACCGCGGCCGTGACGAACGGCGCGCGCACGTGCAGCGCGCCGAGCAGGCCACCGAGCAACGGGCCCGCGATGAAGCCGATGCCCATCATCGCGCCGAGCTGGCCGAAGCGTCGTGCGCGATCGGGCTCGGCGGTGACGTCGGTGACATAGGCAGTCGCGACCGCGACGTTCGCGCCGGTGATGCCCGCGATCAGCCGCCCCACGTAAAGCCACGCGAGTGTCGGCGCGAGCGCCATCAGCAGGTAGTCGAGCGCGGCGCCCGCGAGCGACACGAGCAGGACGGGCCGGCGGCCGAAGCGGTCGCTCAGCGCGCCCAGCAGCGGTGCGCACAGGAACTGCGCGAACGCGTACAGCGCGAGCAGGATCCCGTAATGGGTGTCGGTGCTGCCTGCGTCGGCGAGCGAGCGCAGCAGCCCGGGCAGGATCGGCATCACGATCCCGACGCCGATCGCGTCGAGCAGGACCGTGGCCAGGATGGCAATCAGGGACGGATTCAAGAGCGTGACTCTATCGGTGATAGAGTGGCGATTATTCCACAGCTTTCCCTATCGGTGATAGAGATGAAGGACACAGGGGCGCGGCTGACGCGCGACTCGGTATTGCGCGCGGCGCTCGAACTGCTCGACGAAGTCGGCATCGACGGGCTGTCGACGCGGAAGCTCGCCGAGCGGCTCGGCGTGCAGTCGCCGACGCTTTACTGGCATTTCCGGAACAAGGGCGAACTGCTCGATGCGATGGCCGAGGCGATCATGCTCGAGCGTCACGATGCGTCGCTGCCGCGGCCGGGCGAAGCGTGGGATGCGTGGCTTATCGACAACGCGCGCAGTTTCCGTCGTGCGCTGCTGGCCTATCGCGACGGCGCGCGCCTGCATGCCGGTACGCGGCCGCGTGCGCTGCATTTCAGCTCGATCGAACGCAAGGTCGCGCTGCTCGGCGACGCGGGTTTCGCGCCGGACGAGGCGGTCGACTTGATGTATGCGCTGGGTCGCTTCGTGGTCGGATGGGTGCTGGAGGAGCAGGCGGAACCGGACGCTGACGCCGATGCACCGCTGCCGGACGCGACCGAGTATCCGCTGCTCGCGAAGGGTTGGGCGGCGCTGCGTACGCGCGGCGGCGACGAAGCGTTCGAGCGCGGCGTCACATTGATCGTCGACGGCGCCCGCGCGCGCCTGGCAGCGCGCGAGCGCGGCTGACGCGGTCAGCCCGGCGTGCTGCCGTCGAGCACGTGTTCGAGCGCGTCGAGTGCGCGGGCCGCCGAGTCCGGTGCGATGCAGTCGACGACGATCCGCTCCGGCATCGCGCGCAACCAGGTGATCTGGCGCTTGCAGAGCTGGCGCGTCGCGAAGATGCCCTTGTCGCGCATCGTCCGGTAGTCGGTGTCGCCGTCGAGGAATTCCCACGCCTGCCGGTAGCCGACGCAGCGCATCGACGGCAGGTCGGGATGGAGGTCTTCGCGACGGCGCAGCCGCTCGACTTCGTCGATGAAACCCGCGTCGAGCATCGCGTCGAAGCGCTGCTCGATTCGTTTGTGCAGGACGGCGCGATCGGACGGTTCGAGCGCGACCGGTACGAAGCGGTAGGCGGCGGCCGCATCGTCCGTGCGCCGCGGTGCGGCGAGCAGCGTCGACATCGGCTGCCCGCTCAGCATGAACACTTCGAGCGCGCGCTGGATCCGCTGCGAATCGTTCGGCGCAAGCCGCGCGGCCGTGTCGGGATCGACTTGCGCGAGCCGCGCGTGCAGCGCAGGCCAGCCGTCGCGCTCGGCTTCGGCATCGAGTGTCGCGCGCACGTCCGGATCGGCGCCCGGCAGGTCGTTGAGCCCCTGCGTCAGCGCCTTGTAGTACAGCATCGTGCCGCCCGCCAGCAGCGGCGTGCGGCCACGCGCGGCGATCTCGCCGATCAGGCGCAGCGTGTCCGCGCGGAAACTCGCGGCCGAATACGCGTCGGCCGGATCGATGATGTCGATCAGGTGATGCGGCACGCTCGCGCGCTCGTCGCGCGAAGGCTTCGCGGTGCCGATATCCATGTCGCGGTAGACGAGCGCCGAATCGACGCTGACGATCTCGATCGGGCGGCGCGCGGCGAGCGCCAGCGCCGCGGCCGTCTTGCCCGAAGCGGTGGGGCCGAGCAGGCAGGCGATCGTCGTCGGGCTGGCGTGCGGTGCCGCGCTCATTGGCCGCGCATGAAGAGGCGGTCGAGATCGTTCAGCGTGAGCTGATACCACGTCGGCCGGCCGTGATTGCACTGGTCCGCGCGTTCGGTCGCCTCCATCTGCCGCAGCAGTGCGTTCATCTCGTCGAGCGTCAGGCGCCGGTTCGCGCGCACCGCGTGGTGGCAGGCGAGCGTGCCGAGCAGTTCGTGCTGACGCTCGGTGAGCACGCGCGAGCCGCCGAACGCATGCAGGTCGGCGAGCACCGCGCGCGCGAGCGACTGCAGGTCGGCATCCTTCAGCAGCGCCGGGACCGCACGGATCGCGAGCGTCGTCGGCGACAGCACCGCCAGGTCGAAGCCGAGCGATTCGAGCGTGTCGCGTTCTTCCTCGATCGTGCCGATCTCGACCGGCGTGGCCGTCATCGAAATCGGCAGCAGCAGTGCCTGCACGGCGACCGAGCGGTCGGCAAGCGCGTTCTTGAACTGTTCGTACAGGATCCGCTCGTGCGCCGCGTGCATGTCGACGATCACGAGGCCGTGTGCGTTCTGCGCGAGCACGTAGATGCCGTGGATCTGGCCCAGCGCGAAGCCGAGCGGCTGCTCGTCGTGTGCGGTAGCGGCGATCGGCGAAGCCAGGAAGCCCGGCAGCGGCGCGGCCGGCGCGTCGGCCGAATCGCGGGCGATGGTCGTCGTGCCGTCAGGCGTGCCCGCGCCCGTGTCCTTGCGGCCGAACAGCGCGTCATAGAGCGCGAGCGGCTGCGCAACGGGCAGCGTGCCCTGGGTCATCCGCGCCTGACGCATCCAGGTATTGCCCGACGATGAGGCCGAGGACGGCGAGAAGCCGCTGCCGCCGGTTGCGTTGCCCTGCTGGCTCTGGCCGAGCGGTGTATCCAGGAACGACGACGGCCCGCGCGGCGCCGGTGAGAGTTGCGCGGCATGGCCGCCCGCCGTGGTTTCCGGCGACGCGCCCGCGTGGCGTGCAAGCGCACGCTGGACGGCATGGAACACGTACTGATGGATCGAGCGCGAATCGCGGAAACGCACCTCGATCTTCGATGGGTGCACGTTCACGTCGACGGCTTCGGGCGGCAGGTCGAGGAACAGCACGTACGACGGGTAGCGGTCGCCGTGCAGCACGTCCTCATAGGCAGCGCGCACCGCGTGCGTCAGCAGCTTGTCGCGCACGAAGCGCCCGTTGACGAAGAAGTATTGCTGGTCGGCGCGCCCGCGGCTCGCGGTCGGCAGGCCTGCGCAGCCGTAGACCGCAAGCGGGCCGGCCTGCTCGTCGAGCGGCAGGTGCGCGGTCGCGAAACTGTCGCCGAGGATCTTCGCGACGCGCTGTGCCGGTTCGGTCGCATTCCAGTGCTCGACCGCCTTGCCGTTGTGCAGCACCGAGATCGCGACGTCCGGCCGCGCGAGCGCGGCGCGGCGGATCATTTCTAGGCAGTGGCCGAACTCGGTCTGCTCGCTCTTCAGGAACTTGCGGCGCGCGGGCGTGTTGAAGTACAGCTCGCGGACCTCGATCGTCGTGCCGGTCGCGCCGGCGGCGGGGGACAGTACGCCCGTCTGCGCGTCGATCTTCATCGCGTGCGCGGCATCGGCTGTCCGGCTCGTGATCGACATCTCGGCCACCGACGCGATCGACGCGAGCGCTTCGCCGCGGAACCCGAGCGTGGCGACTGCCTCGAGCTCCTCGAGCGAGCGGATCTTGCTGGTGGCGTGGCGCATCAGCGCGAGCGCCAGCTCGTCCGGCGGAATCCCGCAGCCGTCGTCGGTGATCGAGATGCGTTTGACGCCGCCTTCTTCCAGCACGATGCGCAGCGTCCTGGCGCCGGCGTCCATCGCGTTCTCGAGCAACTCCTTGACGACCGACGCCGGGCGTTCGACGACCTCGCCGGCGGCGATCTGGCTGATCAGCTGGTCGGGCAGGGGCTGGATCGCGCGCAGCGGGCGCGGAGCAGGGGCGGGCGCGGCGCCCGCGGCCGTTTCGGTGATATCGGACATGGCCGAATTATAGCGAGGCGGCGAATGCGTGCCGGGGCGACCGCCGGTTACGTTTTTTCACGGAGCCTTAAGGTAGTTTCGGTATCATGGGTTCGTTACACGCCCCGCCTTGACCGGCGGGCGCTACAGCCTTTTTCGGCCGTTCCGGCCCTATCGCCTTCGAGGAATCGCATTTGGATACGCTGCTTCATTTCGTCAACCTTGTCCTGCATATCGACGCTTTCCTTGGCGATTTCATCCGGCAGTACGGCGCGTGGGTCTACCTCGTGCTGTTCCTGATCGTGTTCTGCGAGACGGGGCTCGTCGTGTTCCCGTTCCTGCCCGGCGATTCGCTGCTGTTCATCGGCGGCGCGTTCGCGGCGACGGGCGAGATGAATGTCGGCCTGCTGATCGTGCTGCTGCTTGTCGCCGCGATTACCGGCAACACGGTGAACTACATGATCGGCCGCTGGGTCGGCCCGAAGGTGTTCAATACGCATATCCCGGTGCTCGAGCGCTTCCTCGATCGCGCCGCGCTGCAGAAGACCCATTCGTTCTACGACAAGCACGGCGGCAAGACGATCGTGCTCGCGCGCTTCATTCCGGTTGTGCGCACGTTCGCGCCGTTCGTCGCGGGCGCGTCGTCGATGAGCGTCGCGCGCTTCCAGCTTTTCAACGTGATCGGTGCGCTGGTGTGGGTGCTGCTGCTCGTGCTGCTCGGCTATTTCTTCGGCAATATCCCGTTCATCCGCCAGTACCTGAACGTGATCGTGCTGGTCGGGATCGGGGCGGCGGTCGTGCCGGTCGCGCTCGGCGCGGTGTGGAAGCTGGTGCGCGGGCGGCAGTCGGATGGTGCGCAGAAGACGGGCGGGCGCTGAGCGGGCGCTTCGTTTTCTTTTCGGTGCAGTAAAAAAGCGTGGCAGGTGCCACGCTTTTTTTCGTCCGGTGCCGCCGTTACGCGTTGCGATGCGAGATCGGGGTTTCGGGCGTGCGATCGAGGCTGGCTGCGCTGTGCGCCGGGAAATGTCGCAGTTACGACGTTACGCGGCCGTAGGTGTCTTCGAAGCGGACGATGTCGTCCTCGCCGAGATACGAGCCAGACTGTACTTCGATAAGTTCGAGCGGAATCTTGCCGGGGTTTCTCAACCGATGTGGGGTGCCGAGAGGGATGTATGTTGACTGATTTTCGGTAAGGATGATTTCTACATCGCCATTCGTCACAAGCGCCGTACCTTTCACGACAATCCAGTGTTCGGCACGGTGATGATGCATCTGCAGGCTCAGTTGTGCTCCAGGAGCGACGATGATCCGCTTGACCTGGAAGCGATCGCCTGCATCAATGCTTTCATAGGAGCCCCACGGCCGTGGGACACGACGGTGCATGACTGATTCGAGCCGTCCCGAACGATTCAGTTGTTCGACAACCTTCTTTACGTCCTGGACGTGGTCGCGATGCGCGACCAGGACGGCATCTGCAGTTTCGACCACAACGACATCCCGGACGCCGATCGCCGCAACCATCCGGTGTTCCGCACGGATGTAGGAGTTTGCCACAGTGTCCGTATAGATGTCGCCGGAAACAGTATTGTTTTGGTCGTCGCGCGTGGCAATATCGGCGAGCGCGTTCCACGAACCGACATCGCTCCAGCCGAGTTCGGGAGCCGCGACCACGGCCGCGCGTTTCGTCTTCTCCATGACGGCGTAGTCGATGGAGATGTCCGGACAAGCGCCGAATGCTTCGATATCGAGACGCAGAAAATCATAGTCCTGCTGCGCACAATCGACTGCTTGTGCTGCATGTCGGGCGATGTCGGGGGCATGTTGCGCGAGCTCGTCGAGATAGACCGATGCATTCAGCAGGAACATGCCGCTGTTCCAGTAATAGCGGCCGTCATTGACGAATTCCTCAGCGCATTTACGGTCGGGCTTTTCGACGAATGCGTCGACGGCGTGAGCACCGTTGCTGGTTTCAAGTGCTTCGCCGCGGCGGATATATCCGTATCCGGTATGCGGCTCGTTGGGGGGAATCCCGAATGTGACGAGATGTCCGCGCTTTGCGACAGCGGTCGCGGTGTCGACGGCCGTGACAAATGCCGGCAGATTCTGGACGACGTGGTCCGACGGCAACACCAGAAGCAACGCATCCGGATCGTCGCGCAACGCGATCTGCGCCGCGACGGCAATCGCTGGTGCAGTGTTGCGGCCGAGCGGCTCCAGCACGATCGCCCGTGGCTTGATCCCGGTGTGCTGAAGTTGCTCTGCAATCATGAAGCGATGCGCGTGGTTCGCGACAATGACTGGAGGCGCGACGCCCGGCACTTCGCTCGCGCGAAGGACGGTCTGCTGGACAAGGGTTTGTTCTCCCGCCAGCTTCAGATACTGCTTCGGGTAGTTGCTGCGGGACATCGGCCACAGCCGGCTGCCGTTGCCACCGCATAGGAGGATCGGGTGGAGACTCATGCGGGGATGCCCGGGGTAGGGCGAATGGGTGACGGCTCGGTTGCCGGGGGAGTTATTCTAACAAAGCGGGGTAATCAAAAAGCGTGGCAGGTGCCACGCTTTTTTTCGTCCGGTGCCGCCGTTACGCGTTGCGATGCGAGATCGGGGTTTCGGGCGTCGGGTATTGCGCGTCGCGGAACGTCTCGATGATCACGCGGTTGGTGTCGCAGTACACCTGCCAGTAGTTTTCGGGTGCTGTGGACGGGCGCACGAACAGCAGCGGGCCTTCCGGCGTGAACTGCAGCACGCCGACGTCCGGCGCCGGGGTGGTCAGCACGTTCGGGATCTGCTGGACCGACGACTTCAGGCGGTTGATCGCGTCGACTGCATCGACGCCGTTCGCGATCTTCGCGGTCAGGTCGACGCGACGATACGACGTTGCGCTGTAGTTGGCGATGTTGTCCGAGAAGATCTTGTTGTTGCCGACGATCGTCACGATGTTGTCGGGCGTGATGATCGTCGTGCCGAACAGGCCGAGCTCCTTGACCGTGCCCGTGACGCCACCCGCATTGATCACGTCGCCGATCTTGAACGGGCGCAGCACCTGCATGAACACGCCTGCGGCGAAATGCGCGAGCAGGCCGCCCCAGGCGGTACCGATTGCGAGGCCAAGGCCGGCGAGCAGGGCGGCGAACGAGGTCGTCTGCACGCCGAAGATCTGCAGGATAGCGAGGATCAGCAGGACCGTCAGCAGCACGCTGACGACGGAGGTCAGGTAGTCGGTCAGCGTCGGGTCAACCTTGCCGCTGCGGCGGACGACCTTGCCGAGCAGGCGCGCGCCGATACGGATCGCCCAGCGGCCGATGAACCACAACACGATCGCGGCGAGGAGGTTGAGGCCGAAGTCGAGACCGCGGGTCATCAGGAATTGCTGGGCTGTGGCGAGATCGATCATGCGTTCTCCGAAGTCAAGAGTAGAAAGGGCGGCGCATGCACCGGGTGGGTGGCGCTTTTATAACCTGACCTGTGCGGGGCGGGCAACCTGCTGACATTGCTTGACGTAATGAAAAACGGGCAGGACGCGAGTGCGTGCTGCCCGCCTGGTGCCTAGGATCGACGCAAGTCGCGGCGCGTGACCCGGAAGTTGCCGTGTTTACTTCGCTGCGCGGCCGTACGTGTCTTCGAAGCGGACGATGTCGTCTTCGCCGAGATATGCGCCCGACTGGACTTCGATCAGTTCGAGCGGGATCTTGCCTGGGTTCGTCAACCGGTGGGTCGCGCCGAGCGGAATGTAGGTCGACTGGTTTTCGGTCAGCATGATTTCCTTGTCGCCGTTCGTGACCATTGCAGTGCCCTTCACGACGATCCAGTGCTCTGCGCGGTGGTGATGGAGTTGCAGGCCCGGCTGTGCGCCGAGGTTTCCTCTGTCAAGGGGCAAAGACTTTCCATGGCTTTTCGAATAGCGATTCGTCTATCGCGGAGGGGTGCGACGGAGCCTTGGAAAGGAGTCGGGCAAGCGGAGTGGATTGTGACGCGTGTCAACATGAGTCGTCGCGCGCGGCCCGGACTTCCCGGTAATGCCACTGCGCATGCTTCGCAGCGTTCCTGCACCAGCGCGCGAGCTTGAGCGGGAAGCGCGAATGTCGGCCTTGGATCTTTTCCAGCGGCCGCGATGCGCGCGGCGCGAGCCGCATGACGATGGCTTCTGGCGTGGTGAAGAGTCCGAGCGCCCAGTCCCAGTAGACCGGATAGCGCAGCAGTACGCCGGCGACCAGCATATCGAGTGACAGCGAGCGCTGGCGCCAGGGTTGCTCGAGTGCGTCATGGGTGAGACCCCAGCCGGCATAGAACGGTAATCCGTAGGTATGTACGGATTTGCCACGCAGCAGCGCGTCGAAGCCGGATAGCGAGGACAACGTGTGGACTTCGTCGGTGGCTTCGATCAGCGAGATCAGATCGGCATCGAGGTCGACCCGGTCGGCCAGGTGAGCGGCGTCGACAAGGCCCTGTCGGTTGCCGGACAGGACGTCCGGGTGCGGCCTGTAGACAATGAATGCGTCGGGGTGGCGCGCGCGTACCTCATGCAGCAAGGTCTCGGCGGTCTGGATTCCGCGCGTGCCGAAGCGGATCGACGCGTCGTCCGCGACCTGACCCGGCACTAGGATCACGCGTCGTCCTGCGGGCGCGCGCCAGCACGGACGGCGGCGGCCCAGGTTGTACTTGGTGATGCCGAGGTCTGCAATCGTGAGGCGCAGCGCGCATGCGCGCCGCAATTCGGTCTCCTCGAACACTGCTTCGTTGAGGATTACGGTCAGGTCGCTCGGACGACTCGGATCGAAGTACAGGCCTCGGCGATCGATTACCTGACTGTAGGGCGCGTTCATGTCCGAGCCCAGGCCGCACGAATGCAGGAAGCCGTCCTCGATGCGGAGCACGCGAGTGTCCGGAGGCAGGTGGGCAGCATCACGTGCGCCCCAGAATGCGGCGTGCTCTCCCGCGCGCACGCGGCTGGCCTCTTCCGCCCAGCGCAGCCGGCTGCCGCCTGCAGCGAGATAGGGCGTGGCGAACGGGCGTTTCCATATCTGGAAGCGCACGCCGGCAACGCGTTCTATGTCGGCGAAGCGCGCCATCGTCGCGCGATGGATGTCAAGGGCGTCGAGCAGCGCGTCGAGCGAGCTGCGAGTCAGCGTGACGGGATCCAGGTGCTCGGACAATTGAACGAACAGTGCCTCGAACAAGGCGGCAAGCGTTGGGCTGCCGTGGCGAGGTGGCTGTGGCACGTGGTCCTCGGTCAGTCCCCAGCCTGCGTAACAAGGCGTGCCGAAGACATGAACCGGGACGCCGCACAGCAGCGCGTGGATGCCTTCCGGTGCCGAAACGGTATAGACGCGGTCGACGTACGGCAGCGACAGGCAGAGCGAGTAGTCCCGGCCGATGAGGCGCGCGCTCGAATTGCCCAGTGCGCGCCGCAGGCGCGTGGGCAGGCCGGGGCGCGTCGCTTCGCCGCCGCGAGAGAACCAGAATTCCGCGTTCGGATGGGCTTGTCGCGCCTCCGCCAGTACGCGTTCCAGAAGTGCGCTACCGGCTCGCACCGACCGTTCGCCGCCCGAGCCCGCGTCCCCGCCGATCACCAGGATGCGCTCGCGCGTGCGCGCCTCGAGCAATGCGGGTGGGACGCGTGCGGGTGTGTACGCGGGGTCGAGCGCGCGAAGATCGCGAAAGCGCGTCATGCGCGAGGCACTTTTCGTCGGTGCGTCATCCGGTGGTGCGGTCGCGAGCACGCGGGCGATGCAGTTGATCCATGTGTGCGCATCCGGCATCGAGCCGGGCGCGACGAATTGCGACAGTGCGGATGTCGACGCGCCGGGCAGGATGCCGTTGGGCCAGCGCCGCAGCGACGGGGCGGCGTGGGCGCTCATGCTGGCAGCGCGCCGAGGAAGCGGTCGACGTGTTCGAAGTGATCTTGCCAGGTCGGCGGCGAGAAGCCCGCGATGCGGACGAGCTGCTGTGCGCGCTCCGGGCTGGGTGTGTCGGCGTAAGCCAGGATGCGCGACCGCCAGCCGGGACCGTCGAGCGGATCGAGATAGTCGGGAATGTCACCGGCGATTTCCTGAAATACGGGCAGGTCGCTGGCGAGTACCGGCACGCCGAGCGTGAGGGCCTCGACGAGCGGCATCCCGTAGCCTTCGGTGAACGATGGAAACAGCAGTGCGCGTGCATGCCGCAGCCACGCCTGCAGGCGCTCGTCCGGGCACTGGCTGTCCTCGATGACGGCGCCGCGAATGGCGTGGCAGCGCTCAAGCATGTCGACGATGTTTTCGCATTCCCAGCCACGGCGGCCGATGATGACGAGCTTGGGTGCTCGTTCGCCGTGCAGCTCGACGAGCTGTCGCCAGACATGCAGGATGAACCAATGATTCTTGCGCGGCTCGATCGTGCCTAGCATCACGAAATAGGGCGACGCGAGCGGCGCTGGGCCAGTGGCGCTGGGCAGGACTGCCGGTGCGAGGCGTGCGACCACGGTCGGCGGTAGGCGGAGTCCGGCCTGCTCGGCTTCCGCGCGCAACGAGTTCAGGGTTGCCTCGGAGTTCGCGATCAGGCCGTCGGCCCGGGTCAGGGCCGTATGGATACGGTTCCGATGTGTCGCGTCGACGCCCGGCCGACAGTATTCCGCGTGGGTAAGCGGAATCAGGTCGTGCACCATGAATACGGCGCGCGCTCGCCGCCTGGCCATGCTTCGATAGTAGCGGGCATACTCCATGCCGTTGTGGCTGGTATGCAGCAACACCGAGCCGGTCATGGTGGAGGCGGGCACGCGCGTCATCAGCGCGCGTGCGATCCAGTGCGCTATCTCAGTGCGATTGCATTTTGATGACAGCACGCGGTTAAACAGTTTCTGAGAATCTTTCTCCGTCAGCACGACAGAAAGTCCGCTTTCGCTCAACACAGCATGTGCATGTTGCCCATAACGCTCGATATAGGCGAGACCGACTCGGTCAACTCCGGTGGGATGGAGGCCTTGCGAGAGGCGTGTCAAGAGGCGAGTTACGTCCAGCAGGATTTTCGACGCAGGCATGGAGCACGTCAGAGGAGAACCAAGCCCCTCAAATGATGGACCAGGCGTGGTTTTTTTGTGAGCCACATTTTATTTCAACGCGCGTCATGCGACAATATAAAGTGTTTCGAAACGTCAATTTTCTTTCAAAATAATGCTGCGCGTGCGATTTGGGTTGGGTTGGGTAATGCTGGCCGGGTTGGGAATCGGGCTTGCCGGGTGCGGTGCGATTCCGACCTCGGGGCCCAGCCGGGCGCAGATTCATGATGCGGCCGAGCCGGCCAATCAGTCGGGCATTCAGATTGTCGACGTGACGGACGACGTTGCGCGCAAGCTGTTTGCTGAGCGGGAGCGGGGCGATTTCGCCGCGGTATTGGGCGGTGGCTCGGCGTTTCAGCAGCAACTGGGCGTGGGCGATGCGATCGAAGTGTCGATCTGGGAGGCCCCCCCGGCACTGTTGTTCAATGCGTCGCAAACAGATCCCCGTCAGGCGGTCAGCAGTTCGCGCGTGACGGTCCTGCCGGATCAGACTGTTGGTGCCGACGGCAACATTACGATTCCTTTTGCCGGTGAAGTTCGCGCCTCGGGGCGCACGCTGACGCAATTGCAGGGCGATATTGCCGCGCGTCTGCGGGGCATTGCGCATGACCCTCAGGTATTGGTCAAGTTGTCGCGAAATGTCACGTCGTATGTGACGGTCGTGGGCGATGTCGCGAGCAGCAACCGGATGCAACTGACGGCGCGGGGCGAGCGCGTGCTCGATGCGCTAGCGAATGCCGGCGGCGTGCGCCAGCCGGTCGACAAGATCACCATCCAGGTGACGCGAGGCAATACGGTCGCATCACTGCCGTTGCAGACGGTAATTCGCGATCCTCACCAGAACATTTCGCTGCGGGCGGGCGATGTCGTGACTGCGCTGTTTCAGCCGTACAGCTTTACGGCGCTGGGTGCGACGGGCAAGAACGAAGAGATCAATTTCGAAGCGCAGGGCATCACGCTGGCGCAAGCGTTGGCGCGGGCGGGCGGGCTGCAGGACACGCGCTCCGACGCACAGGGCGTGTTCGTGTTCCGTCTGGAAAGCGCGGATGCTCTGAAGTGGCCCGCACAGCCGGTGCGCACCACGGTGGATGGCAAGGTGCCGGTTGTGTATCGCATCAATCTTCGGGATCCTAATGCTTTCTTCGTGGCGCAAAGCTTCATGATGGACAACAAGGATCTGCTTTACGTGTCCAATGCACCGATTACCGAAATCCAGAAGGTATTGAATCTGGTGTTCTCGGTGGCCTACCCGGTTGTGACAGGGGTCCAGTCATTCAAGTAAGCGGGCTGCGATCCATTCGCAGTTCAATCTTTCCGTCCGGTCCCGATGCGGAGTCGCGGGCGGTCAGGGGCGTGGCCCGTTCAGCGGAGCGCGGAATCGGTCGGCTCGCTACGCGCGCTGTTTGATCGCGCGTTTTGTCCGATTATTTTGGGAACAATTGGCTTTGAATATGCTGCGTCAGGGGGAGGTTGGACTCCCGAATAACGGTATCGTTTCGCGTCTCATCGCGCGTGTGCGGCGATTGTCGCCGCTGTTCGTCTTGGCGGTTGTTATTCCGACACTCGCGAGCACGGTCTATTACGGGGGAATTGCTTCGGACGTTTACGTTTCGGAAGCGCGTTTCATTGTTCGCAGCCCTGAGCGGCAGCAGTCGTCGTCGTTGTTTTCGGCCTTGTTGCAGGGCACGGGATTCAGTCGCGCGCAGGACGATACTTATGCGGTGCACGATTTCATCCTGTCGCGCGATGCACTCGCCGAGTTGAATAAATCGGATTATCTCGTGAGTGCATTCGGTGCATCGAGAGCCGACTTTTTCAATCGTTTTCCGGGGCTCGATCGCGATCGCAGTTTCGAAGCCTTATACAAGTATTACCAGCGTCACGTCCAAGTGGACTACGACACGGCGTCGTCGATCACGACGCTGCAGGTGCGCGCGTACTCGGCCGAGGAGGCAAACCATATCGCGGAATCGCTGCTGGAAATGAGCGAAGGGCTCGTCAACAAGCTCAACGAGCGCGCGCGGCGCGATCTGATCGGCTCGGCCCAGCGCGAGGAAGCCGCGGCCGAGCAGCGTGCGAAGAGCGCTGCCGCCGCATTGTCGAAATATCGCGATTCCGCGACCGTGTTCGATCCCGAACGGCAGTCGCTTCTGCAATTGCAGCAGGTCACTGGCCTGCAGAATGCGCTGCAGGAAGCCGAGGCGCAACTGCAGCAGTTGCGCACGCTGACCCCGAAGAACCCGCAGATTCCCGCGCTGGAGTTGCGCATCAAGTCGTTGCGCGACTCGATTGGCCAGAGCGTCGCGAACGTGTCGAGCGGGAAGTCGTCGCTGTCGGGCAAGGCATCGCAATACGCGATGCTGCAACTCGAACAGACCTTTGCCGAGCGCCAACTCGCGTCTGCCATGGCCGCGCTCGAGAATGCACGCAACGAAGCCGACCGCAAGCAGCTCTACCTGGAGCGGTTGGTGCAGCCTAATTTGCCCGACATCGCGATCGAGCCCAAACGTCTCCGTTCGATCGTCGTCGTATTCGTCCTCGGCATGATCGCGTGGGGCATCCTGAGCCTGCTGTTGGCGGGTGTCCGCGAGCACCATGATTGATTCGCCTTCAATGAGCGGCCGGCCGCGCGCCTCACTCCTGCGTTCGCTGCGCATCCAGGGGCGCGTGCTGGGCGCGCTGTTGATGCGTGAAGTGCTGACGCGCTATGGTCGTCACAACATCGGTTTTCTGTGGGTGTTTCTCGAACCGATGCTGTTTACGCTGGGTGTGACGACGCTCTGGACCTTGACCAAGGCAGTGCACGGCTCGAACCTGCCGATCACCGCGTTCGCCGTCAGCGGCTACTCGTCGGTCCTGCTTTGGCGGAACTGCGCCAACCGGTGCGCGCTGGCCATCACGCCCAATCTGGGGCTGCTGTTCCACCGCAACGTGCGCGTCATCGATCTGTTCCTCGCCCGGATCATTCTCGAATTGGCCGGTACCACCGCGTCGGCGACGATTATTTCGATCGTTTTCATTTCGTTCGGTCTGATGCAGCCGCCGGCCGACATCGCCATGGTGGTGCAGGGCTGGCTGTTCCTGGCCTGGTTCGGCACGTCGCTGGGGCTGGCGGTGGGGGGGCTCAGCGAGCGGAGCGAGACGGCCGAACGCCTGTGGCATACCGTCGCCTATCTGATGTTTCCGCTGTCGGGTGCCGTGTTCATGGTCGACTGGCTGCCGATGTCCGCCCGCCAGTACATTCTTCTGATCCCGACCGTGCACGGCGTCGAGATGTTGCGCGGAGGTTTCTTTGGCAGCGCGGTTCATGTCCACTACAGCGTTGCCTACATGACCGTGTCATGCCTTGTCGTGATGCTGATCGGGTTGATGCTGGTGAGCGTGGTTGGCAAGAAGGTTGAATTCGAATGATCTCATTGCGCGATATTCGCCGTGTGTATCACACCCGGAGCGGGCCCCGCACGGTGTTGAAGGGAGTCGACTTCGATATTCAGAAGGGCTGCCGGTATGGCGTGCTGGGGCGCAATGGTTCCGGCAAGTCGACGCTGCTGCGCATCGTCGGTGGCACGGAGCCTCCCACCTCCGGATCGATCGACCGCCAGATGACGGTGTCCTGGCCGTTGGCGTTCACGGGCGCTTTCCAGGGTAGCCTAACCGGCGTGGATAACGTGAAGTTCGTCTCGCGTATTTATGGTGTGGATCCGTTCTCGATCATGCCGTTTATCGAGGATTTCACCGAGATCGGTGCCTATCTGCGGGAGCCCCTCAAGACCTACTCAAGCGGGATGCGCGCCCGGCTGGCGTTCGCGATCTCGATGGCGATCGAGTTCGATTGCTTCCTCATCGATGAAGTGATCGCGGTTGGGGACAGTCGTTTCCACGAGAAATGCAGGCACGAGCTGTTCGTGAAGCGGCGTGATCGTGCCCTCGTCATTGTGTCGCACGATCCGCATCTCGTGCAGACCTATTGCGACGAGGCTCTGGTGCTGACGGACGGACGCATGAACCGATTCGAACAAATGAGCGATGCCTACGATTTCTACCAGAGTGCAGATGCTGCGATTCAAGGGTGACGATATGACCACAATCACCGCTGCCAACGCGACAGATTTGCGCGAAATCGATGCTGAATTCCGCGGGAGTTGCCCGTTGTGCGGGGGGGCGCGGCTCTCGGGTGCGCTGCTTTTGCCGGATGCGGAAGGTAACAGCACGCGAATCTGGCAATGCATCGAATGCTTTGCACACGTGCCGGAAACCGCGCAAGCGGGTGCCAGCGACCATGAGCGCGCCATCGATCAGCAGGTCGCGTTCCACGAGGCCTTCTGGTCCGACTGCACGGCCGAGAGCATGGCGGCGCTGCGCGGTGATCTGAAGCGGATGGTCGAGTTGATGCGGGCACAGTTCGGCGCGCCTGCCGCGGAAGACCTGTTGGTCGAGATCGGCTCCGGGCGCGGGGGGTTACTGCGTGCGTTGCTCGACCATGGCTATCGGGCGTTGGGGTGCGAGCCGTCGGCGCAACTTGTGCAACTGGCGCGTACCTATTTCGATCTGGACGAGTCCGTATTGCGCCATGAGTCGGGACATGCGTTACTCGATCGCCTGGAAGCAGAAGGCGTGAGGCCGCGCGTGATCATCCTGTGGCACGTGCTCGAGCATCTCGTCGATCCGCTTCAATTGCTATCGCGCTGTGCGCGCCTGATGCGCGAAGATGGCAGCCTGATCTTGCAACTGCCGCTGCTGCACAGCGCGTACGTTTATCCGGAGCACTATTTCTTCGTGACACCGGACACCGTTCCGGTGCTTGCAGAGCGCCTAGGAGGACTGCCTTGCCAGGCGCAGGTCGATGCGGAGAACAAGTTCATCACGGTGTGTTTCGGCACGGCGGCGCACGGCGGCGAGGATGCGACGCGCGTGGACGGACTCGCTGCGAGCTGGCGCGCCGCGCACGCGCGCGCCGAACCGATTCAGACGCGCGATCTCGCACTTGCGCACCTCCAGGACGCGTATCAGCAGGCCGGGCACGATCTACAGGTGGCGCGCGCTGAACTGGAGCGGCTCGACGCCGCGCATGCGGAGGCGGCAAGCCAGTTGGACCACGCCGCACGCATCGATGCGATCAACGTGCGGACGATCGCGGATCTGTCGGATCGCCTCGATCAGCAAGCCGCGTACGCGGCGGAAGTGGACGGGCTGCGCATCGAACAGGCACGTCGGGATGACGAGATCGGCGCGCTACGGGAGGAGCTTGCCGCGCTGGCGGCCCAACGCAACGACCAAGCCGACGCGTTGCAACGGCAGGGTGCGTTGCTCGAGGGGCGCAATGCCGACGTGGCGCGCCTCGAAAGCGTGATCGCCGAGCAGCAGGCCGCACATACGGCAAAGGTGGACGGGCTTCGTATCGAACAGGCGCAACGGGACGACGAGATCCGCGGATTGCAGGAGCAGCTCGCCGTGCTGGTGGCCCAACTCGATGAGCAGGTCGGTGCGTTGCAACGGCAAGGTGCGTTGATTGAGGAACGCCATACCGATGTGGCGCGCCTCGAGGGCGTCGTCGCCGAGCAGCGGGCGCAGCAAGCATTGCGGCAAGCCGAACTCGATGGTTTGCGCGCGGCGTTGGCGCAGTCTCAGATCGTCCACACGCAGGTACTTGTGGCGCTCGACGCAGCGCGCGACGCGCATCGAACGACCGAAGCGCAACACGGCAACGTGGCGCTGGAGTTGTCGCTTGCGCGGCAACTAAGCACGCGGAAGGACGAGGCGCTGAAGGCGCAGGCCACCCTGATCGACGAACGTTGGGCCGCGATGCAGGAAATGGGCCGTGAGATCTCGATGCGCGATGCTTCGCTGGCGGAGCAGGCGGGTGAGAGTGCGTGGGCGTGGCGTCTCGTCGAGGGCGGGCGCGAGCGTGAGGCGGGATTGCGTTACCGGCTCGCCGACGCGGAGGCGCGGGTGGCCGAACTTAATGAGCGGCCCTGGACCCGGGTGCTGCGCGCCTGTGGCTTCACGCCGTCACGACAGCTCGCTGACCTGAGTGCGCACGCGAGGTCCAGGCGCTTTGCCGAGCGTTCCCACAATCGCTATTGGTGGCATCGTGTCGGATGCACCGACTATGTCCCGCTGATCTATGACTTCCTGTCGCCGGACGAATGGTCCGTGCTCGAAGACTGGTTCGACGACACGGAAAAACGCTATGAAAGCACCGGCGAAGCCAATGTGCCGCCGCTGTCGCTGTTGTTCGGGTTGATCTCGGGTAATGGCTTGTCGAGGATCGTCCAGTGTGGGCATTACGTTGGCTACTCGACCCTGTTGTTGAGCTTCCTGTTGCGGCGGATGGGTGTGCGAAACGGTCTGTATTCGATCGACATCGATCCCGAAGTGACCGCGTATACGAAGAACTGGATGCGCCGGGCTGGATTGATGCCGCACACGAAGCTGACGATCGCGGATTCTGCAGATCCCGCACAGGCCGTCGCGGCGGAAGCGTATCTCGGCGGCGCGCCGCAACTGGTGTTCATCGACTCGAGTCACCAATATGCGCACACGCTCCGCGAACTGGATCTCTGGTATGGCCGCCTGACCCGCGGCGGGTTGATCGTGTTGCACGATGTCTCGAGCTATGCCGCATCGCTGGATCGCTCGAATGACGGCGGGGTGCAACGTGCGGTCAACGAATGGTGCGCGCGTCAGGGGGTGACCGCGCTGTCCTTGAACAGTTTTGTCGACGGGGGCCGAGCTGGCGATTACCCGTATCTTGATGGATGCGGATTGTCGGTCATTCAGAAAAGTGAATGACCGGTGTAGATGACTTTGTTGCTCGCGATGGCCGCGCGAGTCGGCGGAGCCGTTTCAAGTGTTGCATGGGCAAATATCAATGAAAACAGTAGCATGGTTGGTTCCCTCGCTGATTGAGGGGTCGGGCGGGCATCGTACTATTCTCCAGAATGCGGAATATCTGCAGGCGCATGGCTATCGGACAGTCATTTACCTGGAGAACAACGATGGCATGGGGGCGCGGACGTCGCCGTCGGACCACGTCTGGAATGTTTTCGGCTATCGATTTGCCGATGTCCGGGTTGGCTGGGGCGAGATCGAACCGTGCGATATCGTGTTTGCCACGGTGTGGTACAGCGCCAAGGTGGTCCGCGATCTGGGCTTCGCTTGCCGCAAGCTTTACTTCGTCCAGGACTGGGAAGCCGCCTTCAATCCGATGGGCGACACCTATCTGATGGCTGAGAACTCGTATCGATATGGCCTCTCGCCCGTGACGATCGGCCGCTGGCTGCGCCACGAACTCAACGAGCGCTTCAGCATTCAGGGTGCGCACTTTGATTTCTGCGCGGATACGTCGATCTACCGGCCCCTGAGCAACGTCGAGAAGGAACTCGCGATCTGCTTCATTTGCCAGCCGGAAAAACCGCGACGCGGCGCGAATCTCGGGATCGAGACACTCGGCATCGTCAAGCACGTGATGCCCGACGTGAAGATCTACCTGTACGGTTCCCGTTCGCGCACCAATGTCTGGTTCGAGCATACCGACCTGGGCCTGCTCGACCTGCACGAATGCAACGCGCTGTACAACCGAAGCGCGGTCGGCTTCTGCATCAGCTCATCCAATCCATCCCGCATTCCGTTCGAAATGATGGCGGCGGGCCTGCCGGTCGTCGAGCTGCATCGTGAGAACACGCTGTATGACCTGCCGGAAAACGCGTCCCTGCTGTGCGACCAGAACCCCGAATCGTTGGCCGAGGGGCTGTTGACGCTGTTGCGCGATGAGCCGCGCCGTGCCGAGATGGGGCGCGCGGCAAGCGCGTTCATGGCGGATCGGCCGTTGGAGATGGGCATGCGCCAGTTCCTGCAGGCCGTCCAGGAAATCAGCGAGAAGCCGCTGCGCGACGGGTTCGCGGCGGTCAGTATCGAACCGACGTATCGCTCCGCGCCGATCGTTGCTACGCCGTTTCTGAACTCGACGTCCAGGGACTATCGGGAAGTCGTGCGGCAGGCACATCGCAATTCGCGCAAGCCGACTGCGCTGAAGCGTTTCCTCTCGTCCTTCAGGTCGGTTTGATGTCGGAACAAGGATTAATCACGGATACAAGCATGTCTGCTCACATCGCCAGCTATGACATCTGGGACACCGTCATTCGTCGCCGCTGCCATCCGGACGCGGTGAAGGTGCATATCGCACGCATGCTCGCACTGCTGCTCGACGACAACATCAAGCCGCATCTGCGAGATCCCTGGATCCTTTTCCATTTTCGCCAGCTGGCCGAGCGTGCCATCGGCGAGGAAGCACGGCGTGACGGCTTCGATGACGAATATGCGATCCAGGATGTCTTCACCCGCTGGGTCGAGAAAGTCGTGGTCGATCCCGCGCGCGTGCCCGCTTATCTCGTCGAGCGGCTGGTGCGCGAGGAGATCGACCACGAGAAATCCACGATCTACGCCGATCCCTCGATCGAGGCGCAGTTCGCCAGCGATGGTGCGACACGCCGGATCTTCGTGTCGGATTTCTACATGGGGAAGGCACAACTGCTGGAATTGCTGGAATCGGTGGGGCTCGCCCGTTACTTCGATGACGGCTATGTGTCGTGCGACGCGCGGCTCAACAAACGTTCCGGGCGCCTGTTTGAGCATGTATTGCGCGCCGAGGCGGTCGACGCGGGGAGCATCAGCCACTGGGGTGACAATCAGCATTCCGATGTCACGATGCCGACGTCGTTTGGAATCGATGCGCATCATTATCTGCCGGCCGACGAGCATGCGGCGCGCGGCGCGCGCGAACATCGGTTCCACGAGCGAGACAAAACCCTGCGCACGTTGAATCGTACGGATCTGCCGGTTCGCAGTGGTCCCGAATCCATTGCGGAACGGGTCGCTCCGTTGTTTATCGGCTTCATGCTGCGCGTTCAGGAAGCCATCGTCAGCAAGCGGCTCGAGCGGGTGTACTTCTTTACCCGCGAAGGCGAGTTTTTCCTTGAGATCTACGAGGCGCTACGGGCTCGATCCGGGTATGCCGATCGCCTGCCCAAGGGCGAATTGCTCGAGGTGAGCCGGATCGCGACCTTCGGCCCGTCGATCGCGAATCTGTCCGCAGAGGAGTTGATGCGGATCTGGAACCTGTACAGCACCCAGTCGCCACGTGCGTTGCTGCGAACGCTCGACCTGCCGGTCGGAACTTTCCAGTCGCATTTCGAGCGCCATGGAATGCCACTCGACACGCCGATCCAGTATCCCTGGCAGGATGCCCGCATGCAGGCGTTGCTGGCCGACAGCGCATTCCGCTCGCCTGCGGAAGCGCTGCTAAGCGAGCGGCGCGCCACGTTCCTCGCGTATTGCGCCGGCAAGGGGCTCGATGCGCAAGTCGACCGGTGCGCGGTGATCGATATCGGCTGGCGTGGCACGATTCAGGATAACGTCGCGTGCATGCTGCCGGACACGCAGTTCGAGGGTTTTTACCTGGGGCTCAGCAAGACGCTCAATCAACAGCCACCCAACGTCTCGAAGCATGCGTTCGGCCCGGACCTCAACCGCCGCGATTCGAAGGCTGCGCGAGAGCTTCTGGAGTTCGTCTCGCCGATCGAAATGCTGACCAACTCGGCCTCGGGCAGCGTGACGGGCTACGAGCGAGAGGGGACTCGAGTTCGAGCGCGCAAGCTGGTGAATGCCGAGGAGAACGCGGTCTTCGAATCCTTCACGTCCACATTCCAGAGGCGTGTCCTCGACGTCGCGCGCGAGCATGCCGCCCATCTGGCGATCGACGCCATCGGCGCGTCGGATTATCAGCAACCCGCGCAGGTGATCTGGCGTGACTTGATTCAGCGGCCGAACGAAGATATCGCGCGCGCCTATTTCTCGCTCGTGCACAACGAGACTTTCGGGCTTGGACGCTTCGTCGAGAAATCGAAAGGGCTCGGTGCCTTCTGGGTCTTGCGCTGGATGATTTCACCCGGTTACCGCAAGCAGTTCCGGCAGCGTTTGAGCTTGCTCGGCTGGACGGCCGGTTACGCGGTCATCAAGCGTGATCGATTCCTGATCCCTATCCTCAATACCTTCTACGCGAAATGATCCGGGAATGGCTGGGCTCGACGGATCGTGAGCCGCTCTACTTCAATCACATCCCGAAGACCGCTGGGACCTCGGTGCGCCATACGCTTGAACGCGTATTCGAGACTGACTGCCACAACGGGTATTGGTTCGCCGACGACTATCTGCGCGACTCCCGCGAGCGTCTCGGTTCGTATCGCCTGTTGTGCGGCCATCTGGCGATGCTGCCGATGGCGATGAGCGATAGGGTCTATCGGATGATCACGTTCCTGCGCGAACCGCAGGCGCGTGCGTTCTCGCATTTCATGCATCTGCAGCGGCAGTCGGTTCTGCCGTGGCCGAAGCAGATGTGTGAAACCTCGTATGAGGAGTTTCTGTTCAGCCCGGTGGCGGAATACGAGTTGCTGAATTTCCAGGCCCGCTATCTGGGCATGTGGAGCCCGGTCGACTACTTCGAGACGAAGGACCGCTGGTTCGATCGTCAATTGCTGCGGCAGCGGTACCGGAATGCGGACATCCTGTGCAACGCCGAGGCGGCGCTCGAGCACGCGTGGTTCGTCGGTCTGGTCGAGAACTACGAAGCGGCGCTTTCCCGATTGTCGAAGAAGCTCGGGGTGCCGCTCGATACGGGCGCGTTCCACAATGCGGCGCCGTCCAGGAGTCCGACGCCGGAACTGTCTGCGAGCGGCCGCGAGCGTCTAGCGTGGTTGACCGAATTCGACGAGATCCTCTACGAGCGCGCGCGGCGCAGGGACGAGACGGAAGTTGGCGACGACGCGCCGCTGGTGCCGAATCCCGGGTACTTCAAATCGCATATTGATTTCCGCTCGGGCTTCGTCGGGGGCGGTTGGCACACGCCGGAACCACGCGAGGACGGGACGGGATATTGCTGGTCGAGCACGAAGAGTGCGTGGCTCGGGTTTCTTGCACCGTGGCGTGGCGCGTCGGTGTTTTGCGCGCGCCTCGCCGCCTGGGTGCCGGAAGATCTCGGTGACCTGAAGGTGTTCGCCAATGGTGTACCCGTCTCGACGGATTTGTCGTTTTCGCGCGGTGAAGACAGCACCAGCTTCATGAGTCTGTTCGCCGTCGTGTCGGCTGACCTGGTCGATAGCCACGGCCTCGTCAAGATCACGCTGGAATCGAAACGAATGATATGTCCGCGCGATTTCGGCGAGACCGACGATCGCGAACTTGGCGTGTACCTGAACTGGGCGCGTCTGGTGCCGACCGCGGGATATCTCGGGCTATGACGCGTGTTGCTGACGCCAAGACTGCATTCGTCTCGATTGCGACGAACAGCCATCTGCCGTTGGCGCGACTGACGATGGCTGGCATTCGGTCGAGCGAGCCGATTCGCAAGCGGATTTTCGTGGTGGGTGGCGAACGGGCGGCGCGTGTCGAGGGAGACCTCGAGATCGTGCCGGCGGAGGCGCATGTCGCGCCGGCCGTGATCGAGCGGCTCGTCAGCCGCTATACACCGTCCGAGGTGTGCTTCGCGCTGAAGCCTTATGTGCTGGAGGCGATGCTGGACGAAGCGGGAATTCGGTACGCGCATTACGTCGATGCCGATATCCGCTTCTACGCGCCTGTGGATGCATTGGATACCGCGTTCGCGGGCGGTGATGTACTGCTGACGCCCCACTACCTGCGGCCGTTCCCTCACGATGGGCGGCGCCCCCACGTCTTGACGCTGTTGCGGGGCGGGGTATTCAACGCGGGCTATGTCGGCGTGCGGAACGTGCCCGCCGGCCATGAGTTCCTGGCGTGGTGGGGGGCGAGCGTGCTGGATTACGGCAAGAACGAACCCAGGAACGGCACCTCTGGCGACCAGCGTTGGCTGGATCTCGCGCCGGCGCTGTTTCCAACCTGCACGGTGTGGCGTCATCCGGGCGCGAATGTCGGTTACTGGAACCTGCATGAGCGGGATCTGAGCGAATCGCCGGACGGCGCATGGCTCGTTAACGGCGAGCGGCTCATGTTCTTCCACTTCAGCGGATTCGACGCGGACGTACCGACCGAATTGTCGAAATACCAGGATCGGATCGATATCGCTGCTTGTCCGGCGCTTGCCCGGTTGCTGGGCGACTATGCAACCGAAGTCGCCGGTACCCGGACAGGCGCGTCAGGTCCGGACCGGTATGCATATCGGCAGTGGTGGCACGGCGAGTCCTGGTTGATTCGCAGGATGAGGATTCGTTTGCGCAAGGGCTGGTAGACGGGAAGGATGGGTCGTTCCGGATCCGATTCGGGTCTGCTGCTTTTTTCAATTTCCATGACGCGCACTTTTTTCTTTTTGCAGGGTACGGCTTCTCCGTTCTTCGCGCGCCTTGCCGCCGCGATGCGTACGCGCGGCCATCGGATCGTGCGCGTCAATTTCTGCGGCGGCGATCGTCTGTATGCCGGCAAAGCGGAGTCGATCGACTGTCGTGTGCCCTTGTCGGAGCTGCGTGCCTGGTACGTCCATCAACTGCGCGAGCACGCTTGCGAGGATGTTGTCCTGTTTGGTGATTGCCGGCCGATTCATCAGCCCGTGCACGACATGCCGGGCGTGCGCGTGCATGTGTTCGAGGAAGGCTATGTGCGGCCGCATTGGTTGACGCTCGAACAGTACGGGGTGAACGGTCGTTCGATCCTGCCCCGGGATCCCGACTGGTACCTGGAGACGTACCGCGAGAACCCGAGCGGCACCGTCGCGCAGTCGACCGGTTATTCGTTGGGCGAGCGCGCGTGGCATGACATCCGTTACCGATTGGCGAACGCGCTGCAGGCGCGTCGTTATCCGCATTACCGGAGCCATCGACCGCGCAACGGATTCGTCGAGTATGCGGGGCTCGCGAATCGTTTTGCTCGTCAGGCGCTGCACAAGCGGCAGGCGGAGCGCGTGACCGCCGAGGTGCTGGCGGCGCGCGTGCCGTATTACCTGTTCCCGCTACAACTTGGCTCGGATTCCCAGATCGTGGTGCATTCGCCGTTCGACGGGATTCGAAACGTAATCGATGAGGTCATCGAGTCGTTCGCGCAGCACGCGCCCGCGCAGACATTGCTGCTGATCAAGAATCACCCGCTCGACACGGGACTCATCGACTATCGCCAGTATGCGCGCGCGCGCGCGCGCGTGCTAGGTGTCGACGCGCGCCTGCGTTTCCTGGAGGCGGGGCATCTCCCGACCTTGCTCGAGCACGCGCGTGGCGTGATCGTCGTCAACAGCACGGTCGGCCTCTCCGCTCTGCATCACGGCCGGCCGCTGATCGCGCTGGGCGAGGCGATCTACGATATCGAGCGCCTCACTTGGCAGCATGGGCTCGAGCGATTCTGGTGCGAAGCCTTGCCTCCGGACATGGGTGTCTATTGGGCATTCCTGAATTACATCATCAAGCGTACTCAGATCAACGGAGACTTTTACACGAAGTCGGGTATTGAGATGGCGGTCGGGCAGGCGGCCGAGCGCATCGAGGAGGCGTCGCATGACGGCACGTACTAGACACATCGTGATCACGGGTGCGAGCGGCGGGATCGGGCGCGCGCTTGCGGTGGCCTACGCGGAGCCGGGTGTGGTGCTGGGCCTGATCGGGCGGGATGGCGCCCGCCTCGAGGCAAGCGCCGAGCATTGCCGGCTGCTGGGCGCACAGGTGGTGACCGGGCAGTTGGATGTGCGCGCCGCTCTGGAGATCGAGCAATGGATGCAGGCATTCGACCATGCGTATCCGGTCGATTTACTGATTGCCAACGCGGGGGCCGCGAGCACGATCGCGTCCGCACAAGATTGGGAGGATGCGGCCCGGACCGAACTGGTGATGGAGACCAATTTCTACGGTGCGATGAACGTCGTGCTGCCCGCGCAACGCTGGATGCGTGGGCGCGGCAGCGGGCATATCGTGCTCGTCAGTTCGATCGCCGCGCTGCGCGGCATGGCGATCTCCCCCGCCTACTGCGCGAGCAAGGCGGCGCTGAAGGCTTACGGAGATTCGGTGCGGCCGTTGCTGAAGCGCCAGGGGATTCAAATGTCGGTGGTGCTGCCGGGGTTTGTCAAGACATCGATGAGTGATGCCTTTCCGGGGCACAAGCGATTGATGTGGTCACCGGAGCGCGCGGCGCGTTTCATTCGCCGCCGGCTGGATCGACGCCGTGCGGAAATCGCGTTTCCCGGCCCGCTGGTGTGGGGATTGAAATTGCTCACGCTGTTGCCTCCGGCGCTGGCGGATTTGATTCTGGGCGGCTTGTCGTATGCGCCGAGGAGACGGGCGGAGTGACGTTGATGCTGAACGGCGCGGTCGCGTTGACTGCGTCCCTCGTGCTGTCGCTGCTCGCGGATGGCCGTGCGCGGCCGTTCGATCGCTCCGCGCGAACCGGGGCGGCGTGGGGGCTGCATGGCGTCGCGTTTGCCTGTTTGTTCTTCGGCCTGCTGGCGGTGAGCGGGCGGCCCGGATTCAGTGCGCTCGTCACGGTCGGACTTGATGCGCTGATGATCGTGGTCAGCAACGCAAAATTCGCGACGCTGCGCGAGCCGTTCGTGTTCACGGACCTGAGCCTGTTCAGCCAGTTGTTCGCTCATCCGCGTCTCTATCTCCCATTCCTGGGCGGAAAGAATCTGCTTGGCATTGTCGTAGGGGCGTGCGTGCTCGCGTTCGGCTATGTCGCCGATCACGCGGTGCCCGGTGCGATGCGACTCGCCGCGACTGTTGCAGCCTGTCTCTGCTTCGCGCTCGGCCGCCGCCTGGCGACGATGCTCGATCTGTCGCTCGATCCCGTTACGGACCAGGCGCGTCACGGTTTTTTCGCGACATTTGTCGCGTATCTGCTGAACGGGTTGCGTCGGCGCACGCCGGAGCAACTGCGGCGTGCGCTCGCCGCCGGGCCGTTCGCGAGCGGCGGCAAGGCGGGCGGTCCGGACGTGATCGTGATCCAGAGCGAATCGTATTTCGATGCTCGGCGCGCGAGCGGCGCGATTCATGCGGCGGCTTATACCCGGTTCGACGAGGCACGCGGCGAATCGATACTGTCCGGCGCATTGACGGTGCCCGCATGGGGCGCGAACACGATGCGCACCGAGTTCGCGGTGCTGACGGGCCTGCCGGCCGAGGATCTCGGCTATGCGCGCTTCTATCCATACGCATTTGTGCGGCGCGCGTGCTCATCCCTCGCGTCGTGGTTCCAGCGAGCAGGCTATATGACCGCGGCGATCCATCCGTACCATGCTGATTTTTTCGGCCGGGACAGGGCATTTCCGTTGTTGGGGTTCGAGCGATTTCTTGATATCCGGCATTTCAGCGAGACGGATCGTGTCGGTGCCTATGTCGGCGATTACGCGGTGGCGGAGGCGATCATCGCGGAACTGGAGCGAGGGGGTGCGCAGCCGCGTTTCGTGTTTGCGATGACGATGGAAAATCATGGCCCGCTTCATCTGGAGCAGGTTTTGCCTGGGGAATCGTCTTCAAGGCATACTCTCGGCGAGGACGCGGCCTGGAGTGATCTGACTGCGTACCTGCGCCATATTGAAAACGCCGATTCAATGATTGGGCACTTGCTTGATTATTTGCGCGCCAGCGATCGTGAAACGGTTGTTTGTTTTTATGGCGACCACGTTCCCGCTCTGTCTCATGTGTTCCATAAGCTGGGTGTTTCTCCACAACTCAGCGACTACTTCATTTGGCGAAATTACGGCACAGTTGCGGCGCAATGCCAGAATCTGGCCGCCGAGGAGCTCGGTTCGGTACTTCTGCGTGTGGTACAAGACGACGGAAATCGTACGGAACAGCCGTGCGCATCCGAGAAAGCGACATAAAAGATGAACAGTAAGATTGCAATAATTGGGGTGGCTTGTCGGTTTCCAGGAAGCGCGAACAATCTCGGCGACTTCTGGCAACTGCTGCGCGACGAACGCGACGCAGTAACCGAAATCCCCGCCGACCGCTTCGGCACCGATTTCTACCAGCACCCGTCCAAGCGCGAGCCGGGCAAGAGCTACACGTTCTCGGCCGGCGTCGTCGACAACGTCGCCGGCTTCGATGCCGCGTTCTTCGGCATCTCCCCGCGCGAAGCGGCCCAGATGGACCCCCAGCAGCGCCTGCTGCTCGAACTCGCATGGGAAGCATTCGAGGACGCGGGCGTACGCCCGGCCGACATGCGCGGCAGCAATTGCGGCGTATTCGTCGGTGCCGCCAGCATGGATTACGGCAACCGCAACATGGACGATCTGAACGTGATCGATCCGTATTCGGCGACCGGCAACACCCTGAGCATCGCGTCGAACCGCGTGTCCTACCTGTTCGACCTGCGCGGCCCGAGCATGTCCGTCGACACGGCCTGTTCGTCGTCGCTCGTCGCGCTTCACCAGGCCGTCAAGGTGCTGCAGTCCGGCGAAGCCGACGTGGCGCTCGCTGGCGGCGTCAACTTGCTGCTGCACCCGTTCGGTTTCGTCAGCTTCTCCAAGGCGTCGATGCTGTCGCCGCGCGGCCGTTGCCGCGCGTTCGATGCGACCGGCGACGGCTATGTCCGCTCGGAAGGCGGCGCATTCGTGCTGCTCAAGCCGCTCGATCGCGCGCTCGCCGACGGCGATACGATCCATGCGGTGATCGCCGGCTCCGGCGTGAATTCGGTCGGCCATTCGCCGGGCGGCATCAGCGTGCCGGGCGCGGCCGCCCAGGCGTCGCTGCTGCGCAGCGTGTACGCGCGCGCGGGCATCGATCCGCAATCGCTGGCGTATCTCGAAGCGCACGGCACCGGCACCGCGGTCGGCGATCCGATCGAAGCGCGTGCGCTGATCGACGTCGTGTCGGGCGGGCGCCCGGCGGATCGTCCGCTGCTCATCGGTTCGGTAAAGACCAACATCGGCCATCTCGAAACGGCATCCGGCATGGCCGGGCTGCTGAAGGCCGTGCTGTGCCTGAAGCATCGTGCGGTACCGCGCTCGCTGCACTTCGTGACGCCCAATCCTGGCATCGATTTCGACGGCGGGCGTCTGCGCGTCGTCGATCGCTACATGCCGCTCGACGCGGGCGACGCGCCGCTGACGGTCGGCGTCAACTCGTTCGGCTTCGGCGGAACGAACGCACACGTCGTGCTGACCGAGGCGCCGGCTGCAAACGAGGCGTCGACGGCCGCGCCCGAGCCGACTGAAGCGCTGCCGTCTCCGCTCGTCCTGACCGCGCGCAGCGCGAATGCGCTCGGCGCGCTCGCAGGCCGTTATCTGGCGATGCTCGACAGCGGCGGCGACTGGCAGGCGCTGGCCGCCACGGCCGCACGTCGTCGCCAGTGGCTGGAACATCGCGCAATCGTTGCACCGGCCGG
>NZ_JAAGPB010000600.1:0-4397 GCF_017104585.1 Burkholderia sp. Ac-20392 | reverse complement strand
CCGGCCGCGGGCACGCGCGGCGGCCGGCCGCCGGTACGTGCGTGCGCGTTACAGCGGCAGTTGCGTGTCGAACTTGATTTCGCGCAGCACGACGCTCGTGCGCACCTGCGACACGGCGGGGATCTTGAAGATGCGTTCGTGCAGGAACACGTCGTAGGCCTTGATGTCCGGCGCGACGATCTTGAGGATGTAATCGGCTTCGCCGGTCGTGCTGTAGCACTCGGTGACTTCCGGGCAGGTCGAGATCTCGCGCTCGAACTGCTCGACGCCGCCTTCGTTGTGGCGGGTCAGGTGCACGTGCGCGAGCGCGCAGACGTGCAGGCCGAGCTTCTCGCGATCGAGCAGCGCCGTGTAGCGCTGGATCACGCCCGACTGTTCCATGTCCTTGATGCGGCGCCAGCACGGCGTGCTCGACAGGCCGACCTGGTCCGAGATTTCCTGGACCGAGCGGCGCGCGTCGAGCTGCAACAGGCGAAGGATTTTTTGCGAAAAGGAATCGAGCGTCACCTGCGCCTCCATGCGGCAACTACAACACGCTGAATGTTAGAGGGCCGGGAAAGGAAAGGCAATCTGGCGTCGCGTTGTTGAGCGAGATTCGCTAATTTGCTCGCGGATCCGTGGGGATTTGTCCCGCGCCTGCGTTTTCCGACCGATCGGTGTCCGACACCGCGAGGCCCGCGAGCGCGGCCTGCTGGCGGCGCAGGTCGGCGAGCATGTTGCAGAACAGCGCGCCTTGCTCGATCGCGTCGTCGAGCGCGACGTGCGTGTGCGGATGGTCGTCGAACCAGTGCTTCGGAAAGCGCGGCTTGATCGCCTTGCGGTACGGCAGGCCCGTCATCGCGAACGCGAGCGTCTTGATGTCGAGCGCCGACCACGAGAACGGGCAGCGTCCGGCGAAGCGCATCATGTACCAGAACATGAACGTGAAGTCGAAGCCGGCCGGCATCGCGACGAATACCGGCTTGCCGGGCAGCGCCTCGACCCAGTCGACGTACGCGACCAGCGCCGCTTCGGGCGCCTGCAGATCCTTCCGGCACGCGGCCCATGCTTCGGGCTCGGTCTTCCACCACGCTTCCTGCACCGGGTGCGCCTGCGCGCCCGGCAGCGTGTCGAGGTTGGCCGAGAACGTCGCGATCAGCTGCTTGTCCTCGGTATAGGCGGCCGACGCGAAGCTCAGCATCGAGTGCGGGCCGGGAATCGGGCCGTCGGCCTCGACATCGGTGCTGACGTAGATTTCCGGGATGGCGGTCTGGTTCATCCGAATACCTTGTCGGACACGAACGGGTTCGTGCGGCGCTCGTCGCCGAACGTCGACACCGGGCCGTGGCCCGGCACGAACGTTACGTCGTCACCGAGCGGCCACAGCTTCTCCTTGATCGACCGGACGAGATCCTCGTGATTGCCGCGCGGGAAATCGGTACGGCCGATCGAGCCGGCGAACAGCACGTCGCCGACGATCGCGACGCGATGCGCGCGGCTGAAGAA
Source organism: Burkholderia sp. Ac-20392 (assembly GCF_017104585.1). Classification (NCBI taxonomy): domain Bacteria; kingdom Pseudomonadati; phylum Pseudomonadota; class Betaproteobacteria; order Burkholderiales; family Burkholderiaceae; genus Burkholderia; species Burkholderia sp. Ac-20392. The sequence continues at coordinate 2,912 of NZ_JAAGPB010000600.1, read as the reverse complement.
CACGACGTGGCCCGGCGTGTGGCCCGGGCAGTGATAGACCTCGAGCGTCTCGTCCCCGAACTGCACGGTGTCACCGTCGTTCAGCCAGTGATCCGGCTCGAAGGTTTCGGCGGCCGGAAAGCCGAAGCGTTCGCTTTGCATCGGCAGCTTCTCGATCCAGAAGCGTTCTTCTTCCTGCGGCCCCTCGATCGGTACGCCGTAGTGCGTCGCGAGCGTCTTCGCGCCCGCGCAGTGATCGATGTGCCCGTGCGTGAGCAGCACCTTCTCGACCTGCACGTTCTGCCGCGCGACTTCCTGTTCGATCCGGTCGAGATCGCCGCCCGGATCGACGACGGCGGCGCGGCCCGTCTTCTCGCAGACGAGCAGCGAGCAGTTCTGCTGGAACGGCGTGACCGGAATGAGCGTGACTTTCATGGAGGCACCGGCGGCTAAAAGGAGCGATTGTACCGGTCGCGCGTGCCGCCTGCCGGTCGCGCGATGCGCGTCGCGGTGCATGCGTTCGGGCATTCCCGGAGCATGTCGATTGTTACGGCCATAGTGAGAATCAATGGTCCGCAGGGGGTGCTTTTCGGGTTGACCTTTTGGTTTATGTATAATGCGCCCCATTGCACGTGAATTTCACGCAATTCGCTGGTGTTTCGGCCCCGTTAAAAAGGGGCGTCGGAGGCACCGTCAAGCATCAGCCGCCGGGGAGTCCGGCGGTGTATCCAGCACCGAGCTTTCGGTGCTCACGTCTTGTCCGGCCGGGTGCTGCGCGCCCGCCTGCGGCCCTGCTGCCGCGCCGCCGGATGAGGCCTGTGCCGCCGTTCCTGTGAGTCGGTCGTTTCGACGCGCGCGAACGTGAAGCCATGTTCGATGGCGGCATGTGGGGTCTGGTCAGGCTGTTGGGGACAGGTTGCGCCAGACGTGAAAACTAATCAGGACGGTTGCGGCCTAGACGAAAGCCGCGCCCATGCAAGCCGCCTGCTCGCATCCGAGCGGGGCGTGCACGCATTTGCCGTCCGGGCCGCATATCTGCGCTGTGAAACGGCGTGATGAAGGAGCGGCCCGAACCAGAAGGCGACACGTCGATGAATTTACGTTTTCCGAGTCGATTCGGGACCATTGCATTGTTTTTTGCGCTAACGGGCTGTGCGGTGCCACCCAGCCAGACCACCGGTAGCGCGAACCAGAAGAACGCCGTCGACAAGACGGCCGCCGCCGCGAAGGCGGATAGCGACAAGCAGCTGAATTTTGATTCCGCGCTGGCGTCGATGCCGGCTGCCGACAGCAAGGACGCGAAGAAGTCGTCGCTGGCGGACGCCGAGCCGATCGACGGCAAGGATGTGTCCGATTTCCGCCAGACGGGCCGCGCATCGTGGTACGGGCGGGATTTCCACGGCCGCCGCACCGCGAACGGCGAGCGCTTCAACATGAACGCGCTCACCGCCGCGCACCGCACGCTGCCGCTGTCGTCGTACATCAAGGTGACGAACGCGTCGACCGGCAAGTGGGTCGTCGTGAAGGTCAACGATCGCGGGCCGTACAAGCGCGGCCGCGTGCTCGACCTGTCGTATGCGGCCGCGAAGCTGATCGGCCTCGTGCACGCCGGCACCGGCCGCGTGAAGATCGAAGGTCTGTCGCCGCAGGAAGCGCGCGAGGCGCGCGACGAAATGTTCGCGTCGATCTCGGCGAAGTAACGCAGCGGATCGACCGCTCATGCAAAAGGGCTGCCCTCGGGCAGCCCTTTGTCTTTCCTGCACCGCGCGATGCCGGCGCCGGTTTCCCGGTGCCGGCCCGCTCGCGTGTCAGCGCTCATCCTTCAGCGCAAGCGCTCGCGCATACAGCGTGTTGCGCGACGCGCCCGTCAGCGCGGCCGCGAGCTTGGCCGCACTCTTCACCGGCACCTCTTCCAGCAGCAGCTTGAGCAGCGCATCGTGCGCGGTGTCGTCGGCTTCGCCGCTCGTCTCCGGTGCGCCTTCGACCACCAGCACGAACTCGCCGCGCTGCCGGTTCGCATCGCCGGCGAGCCAGGTCTGTCCTTCGGCCAGGGTGCCCTGGAACAACTGCTCGTGTAGCTTGGTGAGCTCGCGCGCGATCAGCAGCCGGCGCGCGGGTCCGAACGCATCGGCGAGCGCGGCGACGGTTTCGGCGATCCGGTGCGGTGCCTCGTAGAACACCAGTGCATACGGGTGCGATACCAGCGCCTGCAGCGCGGTCGCGCGCTGCTTGGTCTTCGGCGGCAGGAAGCCTGCGAACGTGAACGCGCCGGCCCAGTCGCCGGCCACGCTCAGCGCGGTCACCGCCGCGCTCGCGCCCGGCAGTGGAATCACCGCGAAGCCGGCGGCGCGCACTGCATCGACGAGCCGCGCGCCGGGGTCCGAGATGCCGGGCGTGCCGGCGTCGGATACGTAGGCCACGCGTTCGCCGCCGCGCAGCAGTTCGATTACGCGTTGCGCGGCTTCGCGTTCGTTGTGCTCGTGCACGGCGACGAGCGGTTTCGAAATCCCGTAGCGGGCGAGCAGCTGGCCCGTGTTGCGGGTGTCTTCGGCCGCGATGCGGTCGGCGAGGCCGAGCACGTGCAGCGCGCGCAGCGTGATGTCGGCGGTGTTGCCGATCGGCGTGGCGACCACGTAGAGGGCGGCGTCCGGATAGTGCTGCGTGTGCGCGAGTTCGAGGAGGGCAGTCATGGCAGGCAATGCGCGCAATCGCGGCGCAAGCGGAACAAGGACGGCATTGTGCCACGCGGCGCCGGCCCGGCCGGGCGACGGGCGCGGTTTGCCGCGCGCGGGCGACAACTTTTCCGGTGCGGCGCGATCCAAACCGGTCGGCGCGGCGTTCGAGCTGCGTGCGCGGCAGTTTCTCGAGCGCCGCGGCCTGGCGTTCGTCGCGGCGCACGTGACGATGCGCGGTGGCGAGCTCGATCTCGTGAA
>NZ_JAAGPB010000599.1:0-4507 GCF_017104585.1 Burkholderia sp. Ac-20392 | reverse complement strand
CGGCGGCGCGGCGACGCGGAGAAATCGTCGTGCGGCTCTACGCACAGGATTCGGCCGTGTCGTTCTACCTGCGGCACGGCTTCGCGGCGGTCGGTGAGCCGTTCGTCGAAGCCGGTGTGCCGCACGTCGAGATGGCGCGCGCGCCGTAGCGCGGCGCCCGCTCGCGTGCTCAGCGCGGCGGCGTCGCGTCGAGGTCGAACGTGAACGCACGCTCGAACGTGCCCGGGCGGACGGTGCGGTGCGAACCGTCGTCGTCGCAGCGTTCCTTGATCTCGACCGTCAGCCGCACGCCTTCCTTCATCGTGACGCGCAGCGCGGTCGTGCCGCGCGTGCCGTATTCAGGCGTCTCGATGAATGCGGCCGACAGCGCACGCTCGCGCTCGATCGGAATACCCGTGTGCGGCAATGCGTCGTCGTCCGCGACATGCGGGTCGCGCATCAGCGCGATCAGCTCGTCGAGCGACGGGGTCGGATTGTCGGTGAGCAGCGTGCCGAGTTCCGCGCGCTTGCGCACCACTTTCGGCCAGGGTGTATCGAGCCGCGCATTCGACAGCGCATGCACGCCGGGCGCGATTGCGACGGGGGCGGCGACAACGCTTTCGCCCTCGGGCGCGCGATTGCAGAACCACGCGAGTTCACGCCGCCGCCAGTCGCCTACGAGCAGGTTGAAACCGTTGTAGACGGCCGCATGCTCGGCCAACTGCCTCAGGTAGTCGAGCGGCGCGACGGACGGCCCGCCGAGGAAATCGGACACGAGCTTGCCGCGGGTCGGCGCACCGGCGCGGATGTCGAACGGTGCGCGGTAGTTCGTCAGCGCGGCGAAACGGCCGTCGCGCGATACGCCGAGCCACGTGCCGCCCGCTTCGAGATCGCGGCCGGCCAGCACGCCCGGTACATCTTCCCACCACGAGAGCGGCGCGCTGGTCCGACGAAAGAACTCATCGCGGTTGGCGGTGAGGGTAAAGACGGGACCGGCGGCGGCATCGGGCTGCCAGTCGAAGGCAATCAGACACATCGGGCGAATCTCTCGCAGGAAACATCGGGCGCCGGCTGCGACTCGCGAGCCGGCGCGCGAACGGGTTGTCAGTGCATCACGCTTCCGTCGGCCACGCGTACGGCAGCGTATCGAACGCGAGCACCGGGCCGTCGGCCGAACCGAGGTGCACCGTGCCGTTGTCGAGCGCGGCGAGCTTGATCTCGACGAGCGCGTCGACACCGCCCGCGGGCGCGGCCGCCGCGTTGACGATCATCCCGCACGGCTGGCCGGGATCGTCGCTGTGGAACAGCTCGACGCCGGCATGCACGGTATCGGTCTCGCCGGCGACGTGCGCAAGCGCGGTGCGGCGCTTGATCGTGCCGCGGTACTGGCTGCGCGCAACGATTTCCTGGCCCGGGTAGCACCCCTTGCGAAAGTTAACGGCGCCGATCACGTCGAAGTTGACCATCTGCGGCACGAACTGTTCGACGGCAGGCTGCGTGATGCGCGGTTCGCCCGCACGGATGTCGAGCCAGTCCCATACGGCCGGCGACACGACCGGCAGCGAACTGCCGAGCGCGGCGATGCGCGCATCGACTTCCGCGCGCGGGCCGATCCACAGATAGCGCTTGCGGCCGGCTGCATCGGGCACGCGGATCAGCGTGCCGGCGGGGCCGTCGACCTTCACGTGCACGCCGTCCGGCAGTGCATCGAAGATGCCCGACAGCGCGTCGCGCACGTCGCCCGCGAAACCGACCACCGCGAGCGTGTCGCTCGCATCCGTCAGCTTCGCTTTGGCACGCAGCACGAACATCGACAGTCGCTTCTGCACGGCCGGCTGCACGTCCTTCGACACCAGCAGGCGCACGCCGTGGCCGGCGCGCCACGTGAGGAACGAGCCGAGGAGGCGCCCCTTCGGCGAGCAATAGCCGGACAGCCGCGCACTCGCGGCGTCGAGATGTTCGATGTCGTTGGTGAGCTGGCTGTGCAGGAACGTCGCGGCATCATCGCCGGCCACGTCGATCACGCCGAACTGCGGCAACGGCATGCAGGCGCCCGGCGCATCGAAATCGGCGGCGGACGGGCGGGGGAAAACGGGGAGCGAGGCGGGTGCGGCCTGGACTGCCGGTGAAGCGAACGGTGTGCTCATGGAATGAGGGAACAGTCAACCCTGACTTTGACGGAGGCGAGCAAGTATTATATGGGTCTTACCTGAGTCACGTTTCCATGTCCCTACTGAAGAAATGCGCCGCGACGATCGTGGCGCTGGCCGTCGTTGTGGCCGCTGCCGGCGCGGGCGGCGGATATTACTGGGCAACCCGGCCACTGCTGCTGGGTTCCGCATCGCTCGACGTCACGATCAAGCCGCGCAGCAGCGTGAAGAGCGTTGCGCTGCAGCTGAAGCGCGGCGGCGTGCCGGTGGAGCCGCTCGGCTTCGTCGCGATGACGCGCGTGCTCGGGCTGTCGAGCCGGCTCAAGTCCGGCAACTACGAATTCAAGACCGGTATCACGCCTTACGAGGTACTGCAGAAGATCGCGCGCGGCGACGTGAACGAGTACGTCGCGACGGTCATCGAAGGCTGGACCTTCAAGCGGATGCGCGCGGAACTCGACTCGAACCCCGATCTTGCGCACTCGACGGCCGGCATGAGCGACGCCGAGCTGCTGCGCGCGATCGGCGCATCGGACAACGCGGTGCAGCGCGGCAGCGGCGAGGGGCTGTTCTTCCCCGATACCTATCTGTTCGACAAGGGTACGAGCGACCTGAACATCTACCGGCGCGCGTACCATCTGATGCAGACGCGTCTTGACGAGGCCTGGGCCGCGCGCGTGCCGGGCCTGCCGTACAAGACACCTTACGAAGCGCTGACGATCGCGTCGATCGTCGAGAAGGAAACGGGCCACGCGGCCGACCGCGCGTTCGTCGCGGCCGTGTTCGCGAACCGGCTGCGCATCGGCATGCCGCTGCAGACCGATCCGTCGGTGATCTACGGGCTCGGCGATGCGTACGACGGCCGCCTGCGCAAGCGCGACCTGCAGGCCGACACTCCTTACAATACCTACACCCGACGCGGGCTGCCGCCGACGCCGATCGCGTTGCCGGGCGTGGCCGCGCTGCAGGCGGCGATCAATCCGGCACAGACGAGCGCGCTTTATTTCGTCGCGAAAGGCGATGGCACGAGCGTGTTCTCGGACACGCTCGGCGACCACAACAAGGCCGTGGATAAATACATACGAGGTCAATAATGGCGAGCGGTAAATTCATCACGTTCGAAGGCATCGACGGGGCGGGGAAGACCACCCACCTGCAATGGTTCTGCGAACGCCTCCAGGGCAAGCTGGGCGCGGCCGGCCGGCAGGTCGTCGTCACCCGCGAGCCGGGCGGCACGCAGCTCGGCGAGAAACTGCGCGAGATCCTGCTGAACCAGCCGATGGATCTCGAGACGGAAGCGCTGCTGATGTTCGCCGCGCGCCGCGAGCATCTCGCGCTCGTGATCGAGCCGGCGCTCGCGCGCGGCGACTGGGTCGTGTCCGATCGCTTCACCGACGCGACGTTCGCGTACCAGGGCGGTGGCCGCGGGCTGCCGCGCGACAAGCTCGAGACGCTCGAGCGCTGGGTGCAGGGCGGTTTCCAGCCCGACCTGACGGTGCTGTTCGACGTCGCACCGCAAGTCGCGAGCGAGCGTCGCGGCGCCGCGCGCATGCCCGACAAGTTCGAGAGCGAGTCCGACGCGTTCTTCTCGCGCACGCGCAGCGAATACCTGCGACGCGCGGAAGAGGCGCCGCACCGCTTCGCGATCGTCGATGCGACGCAGACGATTCCCGAGATCCGCCAGCAGCTCGAACGCGTGCTCGCCGCGCTGTAATTCGCAAGGAACGCACCACATGATCTATCCGTGGCAGACCGACGACTGGAACCGCCTGCAGCAACTGCGTGCGCAATGGCCGCACGCGCTGTTGCTGCACGGTCAGGCCGGGATCGGCAAGTTGCAGTTCGCGCAGCATCTCGCGCAGGGCTTCCTGTGTGAATCGCCGCAGCCGAACGGCGAGCCGTGCGGCACCTGCGCGGCCTGCACCTGGTTCTCGCAGGGCAACCATCCGGACTACCGGATCGTGCTGCCCGAGGCGCTGGCGGGCGAGGCGCCGGGCGCCGCGGACGACGCGAAGGCGGCCGACGCGGACGAAGGCGGCAAGAAGACGCGGGCGCCGAGCAAGGAAATCAAGATCGAGCAGGTGCGCGCGCTGCTCGACTTCTGCGGGGTCGGTTCGCATCGCGGCGGCGCGCGCGTCGTCGTGCTGTATCCGGCCGAGGCGCTCAACGTCGCCGCGTCGAACGCGCTGCTGAAAACGCTGGAGGAACCGCCGTCCGGCGTCGTGTTCCTGCTCGTGTCGGCGCGCATCGACCGCCTGCTGCCGACCATCATCAGCCGCTGCCGGCAGTGGCCGATGACCGTGCCGGCGCCCGACGCGGCCGCGGCCTGGCTTGCCGCGCAGGGCGTCGATCATGCGCCTGCGCTGCTCGCCGAGGTC
>NZ_JAAGPB010000598.1:0-4466 GCF_017104585.1 Burkholderia sp. Ac-20392 | reverse complement strand
CGCGCCGAGCGCGGCGGCCTGCAGCGCGATCCGGCCCGTGCGCGCGAGGCTGCCCGAAGCGGCGGGGCGAGTGGCGAGTGCGGCGGTCGGCTTGGTCATGGCGGGCTCCCTACAGATATTGCGTCGATGGTGGGAGTATAGGGTTTCCCCTAACCATAAATAAAATGACTTGTCTCTATCCTTGTCATTCCAATTCGGAATTCGTTTTGATCGCCGCACCAATTTGGGGAGTCATCGATGGAATTGCGCGCGCTGCGGTACTTCGTCGAGGTGGTTCGCCAGCAGAGTTTCACGGCGGCCGCCGACAAGCTGTTCGTGACCCAGCCGACCATCAGCAAGATGGTGAAGGCGCTGGAGGACGAGATCGGTTCGCCGCTGCTGCTGCGCGACGGCCGGCAGATGGTGCTGACCGACGCGGGGCGGATCGTGTTCCAGCGCGGCCAGGACGTACTCGCCGCGCAGGCGCAGCTGCAGTCGGAGCTGAACGATCTCGGCACGCTCGGGCGCGGCGAGCTGACGATCGGGATTCCGCCGCTCGGCGGCTCGCTGTTCACGCCGATCATCGCCGCGTACAAGCAGCGCTACCCGAACATCGAGCTGAAGCTGTTCGAGCAGGGCGCGCGGATGATCGAGGCCGCGCTGACGTCGGGTGAGCTGGAGCTGGGCGGGCTGCTGGAACCGGTCGATCCCGGCACCTTCGAGCGGCTGCCGATGGTGCGCGCGCCGCTGTGGCTCGTCGCCCCGCGCGAGTCGCGCTGGGAGGATCACGCGGCCGTGCCGCTCGGGGATCTCGCACGCGAGTCGTTCGTGTTCTACGCGGAAAGCCTCGCGCTGCACGATGCGGTGCTCGACGCGTGCCGGCAGGTCGGCTTCACGCCGTCGATCGTGAGCCGCAGCGGCCATTGGGATTTCATGGCCGCGCTCGTGCATGCGGGGGTCGGCATCGCGCTGCTGCCCGAGCCGTATTGCCGGCGGCTCGACGCGGGCCAGTTCACGTGCCGGCCGATCGTCGAGCCGGAGATCACGTGGGCGATCGCGCTCGGCTGGCTGAAGAAGGGGTATCTGTCGCACGCGGCGCGCGCGTGGCTCGACGTGGCGCGGGCGACGCTGCCGATCGCGCCCGGCGACGATCTGGCGTTCGGCGGGTTGCGGGCGCGGGAGTGAGCGCCAGGCCGATGCCCGGCACAATCAGACGTGTTTGATCGGACCCGGATAGCGGGCAACGGTATGGTCGTGCGTGAGCAGCGTGATGCCTTCCGAGATCGCCTGGGCGACCAGGAGACGGTCAAACGGATCGCGGTGGATCGACGGCAATTGTTCGACCGCAAGCGCGTGCGCGCTCGTGATCGGCAATTCCACGTAGCCGACATCAAGGAGATTGCGACGGAGCACGTGCGGGTCCACTTGGAAATCATCGCGATCCAGTCCACGCTTGATGACGATCTCCCAGAGGCTCGCAACGCTGAAAAGCGGTGTACAGGCGGGATCCTCGATGAGCGCACTGGCGCGGGCGGGCAGCTCGGCCGCACCGGCTGCCGCCCAAAGAAGCAAGTGTGTGTCGAGCAGCAACTTCATGCGTCACCCTCGAACAGCTTGCCGATTTCGTCGCTCCCCATCGTGTCGAAATCGTCCGGGACACGGATCTGCCCCTTCATGAAGCCAATCCGGCTCAGCCGGACGGGGTTCGGCGTATCGATGGGGACCACCTTGACGAGTGGCTTGCCCGCTTTCGCGATCACGAACGGCTCGCCGGCATGAACGGCTTCGTCGATCAAACGCGACAGGTTCGTCTTCGCGTCGTGCATGTTGTAGGTATGCATCGCTCCCTCCGATTGAACTAAGTTCAAATATTTTGTTAGCTTAGTTCAATCGAGAAAAGCAAGCAAGTTCAGCCGCTCCTCCTTCAATGCCCCATCGCCGGCCCCGCACCCTTTCTCGGCTTCGTGATCCACACGAGCCCCGCGAGCGCACCGAACATGAACGCCGACAGCAGGAAGAAGTCGTTGGTCGCCATCATGAAGCCCTGCTGCGTGACGAGCTGGTTGAGCTGCGCATTGGCCGTCTGGCCGACGATGCCGAGCTGCGACAGCGCGCCCTGGTAGTCGGTCGTGCTCTGCGCATACACGCTCACCGATTCCGACAGGCGCGCGTGGTGATAGATCGCGTCGTTCTCCCAGAACGTCGAGCTCGCCGCGGTGCCGATCGCGCCCGACAGCGTGCGCAGGAAGTTCGACAGCCCCGACGCGCTCGCGAGCCGGTCGTCGGAGATGCTCGACAGCGTGATCGTCGTCATTGGCACGAAGAAGCACGCGACGCCGATCCCCTGCACGAGACGCGGCAGGATCACATGGTTGAACGGCACGTCGAGCGTAAACGTCGAGTTCCAGATCGACACGCCGGCGAACACGATGAACGCGAAGCTCGCGACCATCCGCAGGTCGAGCCGGTGCATGTTGCGGCCGATCAGCGGCGACAGCACGAGCGCGAGCAGCCCGACCGGCGCGGTCGCGAGGCCGGCCTTGCCCGCCGTGTAGCCCATCACCGTCTGCAGCCACAGCGGGAAGATCACGACCGAGCCGAAGAACGCCATGAAGCCGAACGAGATGATCATCGCGCCGAGCGCGAAGTTGCGGTCCTTGAACAGCGACAGGTCGACCACCGGCTCCTTCTCGGTCGCCTCCCACACGAGCATGAACGCGAGCGACACGACCGCAATCAGCGCGAGCGCGACGATAAACGTCGAGTTGAACCAGTCGCGGTCCTTGCCGAGGTCGAGCATCATCTGCAGGCACGACACGCCGATCACGAGCAGCGCGAGGCCGATCGCGTCGATCCGCTGCTTCGACGTCTTCGTCTCGCGGCCGCGCAGCAGGAAGTACGCGCAGGTCGCCGAGAAGATGCCGATCGGCAGATTGATGTAGAAGATCCACGGCCACGTGTAGTTGTCGCTGATCCAGCCGCCCAGCAACGGGCCGAAGATCGGTGCGACGATCACCGTCATCGCCCATAGCCCGAGCGCGAGCCCGCGCTTCGCGGGCGGGTAGCTGCGCATCAGGATCGTCTGCGACAACGGCACCATCGGCCCCGACACGAGGCCCTGCAGCAGCCGGAACGCGATCAGCGTCTCGAAGTTGTTCGCGAGGCCGCACAGCGCCGAAGCGACCGTGAACGCGAGCACCGACAGCGTGAACAGCCGCACCTCGCCGACCCGCCGCGCGAGCCAGCCGGTGAGCGGCACCGCGATCGCGGAAGCCACCGAGTACGAAGAGATCACCCAGGTGCCTTCGCTCGTCGCGACACCGAGGCTGCCCGAGATGGTCGGCACCGCGACGTTCGCGATCGACGTGTCGAGCACTTCCATGAAGGTGCCGAGCGCGAGCCCGACGGTGAGCAGCGCGAGCGCACCGCCGGACAGCGGCGCGGGTTCGGCGGCGGGGGAGGCGGCGGATGCCGTGGTGGCGGACATCGGAATCTCCTAGACGCGGCGCGCGCGACGCGCCGGCACAACGCACGGGTGTGCGCCGCAGCGCAGCCCGGCCGGGTGGAACGGATAAAGGGAAAAAGGGAGCGCGTGCCCTGTCATCTTCTGCCCAGACAGATAAATAAGCGAATGCTTAACCTAGACATGGGGCCTCCGCGCACATCAGCAGTCCGCTTCGTCGTCGGGTTTCGGGCAACCGGTCGAGCCGGGCCCATTGGCGATGAAGCGCTGCAGCAGGCCCGTGAGCGTCACGAGCTCGTCGGCCGAGAAACCGTCGAGCTGCGCGTTGAGCGCGGTGGCGATCAGCGACGGCAGCGCCCGGGCGGCTTCGGCGCCGCGCTCGGTCAGCGTCAGCTCGATCATCCGGCGGTCCTGCTCGCTGCGCGTGCGTGCGACCAGCCCCTTGCGTTCGAGCCGGTCGAGCATCCGTGTCATCGAACCGCTGTCGTACGACATCTTGCGGGACAGCTCGAACGGCGTGCGCGCATAGCCGCGCGACAGCAACAGGATCACGCCGATCTGCTGCGCGGTGAGGTCGAGCGGCTCGAGCGCTCGGTCCATCCGCTCAACGAGCGCCTGCTTCGCCTTCGACAGGTAATAGCCGAGGCTCGTTTCCAGCGCGATGTTCTCGGGATCGTAAAGGCCGCCGGTCATGCGATTGCGCACACAGCAATAGTGCGTTTCGGATTTAAACGCGCCCAGTATCTTGAAAATTGATTGCTTAGTCAATATTATTTGAAGCAACCAGTTACGACGTGCATGTTGCACTGCCGGAGACTATGTTCTGACCGATGCGCCCGCGCTGCGGGCACCCCGAGGATGTTCGCGATGCTGTTCCTGAAAAATGCCGCCGGCGCGCTGCGCCGCAACCTGACCGATACCGCTCATCATGCGTTTTCCGGGCCGCACCGCGGCTGGAAGATCGCGCTGTACGTGACGATGCTGGTGGTACCGGGCGGCTCGCTCGCGGCGCTCGGGTTCGCAA
>NZ_JAAGPB010000597.1:0-4444 GCF_017104585.1 Burkholderia sp. Ac-20392 | reverse complement strand
GAACGCGGCAGGCCCGACGGACGCGTCGCGAGCAGGCGCTGCAGGTACAGCGCGCCGCCGGCCTTCGGGCCCGTGCCCGACAGCCCTTCGCCACCGAACGGCTGCACGCCGACCACCGCGCCGATCACGTTGCGGTTCACGTAGATGTTGCCGACGTGCGCATTCGAGATCACGTGCGCGATCGTCTCGTCGATCCGCGTGTGGATGCCGAGCGTCAGGCCGTAGCCGGTCGCGCGGATCTGCTCCAGCAGCTTGTCGAGCTGGCTGCGGCGGTAACGCACCACGTGCAGCACGGGGCCGAACACCTCGCGCTTCAGCTCGTCGATGCTGCCGATCTCGATCAGCGTCGGCGGTACGAACGTGCCGTGCGCGCAGGCCTCGGGCGCCGGCAGCTGCGTGACGCCGTGCCCCTTGTCCTTCATCGCCGCGACGTGCGTGTCGATCGTCTGCTTCGCTTCACCGTCGATCACCGGGCCGACGTCCGTCGACAGGCGGTCGGGGTTGCCGAGCGCCAGCTCGTGCATCGCGCCCTTGAGCATCGTCAGCGTGCGGTCTGCAACATCGTCCTGCAGACACAGAACGCGCAGCGCCGAACACCGTTGACCGGCCGAGTCGAAAGACGACTGCATCACGTCCGCGACGACCTGCTCCGCGAGCGCCGAGGAGTCGACGATCATCGCGTTCTGGCCGCCCGTTTCGGCGATCAGCGGGATCGGCTTGCCGTCCGGGTCGAGGCGCGAGGACAGCGTCTTGTTGATCAGGCGCGCGACTTCGGTCGAGCCGGTGAACATCACCGCACGCGTACGCGCATCGGCCACCAGCGCCGCACCGACGGTTTCGCCCGTGCCCGGCAGCAGCTGCACCGCACCGGCCGGCACGCCGGCCTCGCGCAGCAGGCGCACGGCCTGCGCGGCGATCAGCGGCGTCTGTTCGGCCGGCTTCGCGAGCACCGTGTTACCGGCGGCGAGTGCCGCGGCGACCTGGCCCATGAAGATCGCGAGCGGGAAGTTCCACGGGCTGATACAGACCACGGGGCCCAGCGGGCGGTGCGTGTCGTTCGAGAATTCGTCGCGGATCTGCGCGGCGTAGTAGCGCAGGAAGTCGACCGCTTCGCGGATCTCGGCGATCGCGTTCGGCAGCGATTTGCCGGCTTCGCGCACGATCAGGCCCATCAGCGTGTGCATCTGCGCTTCGAGCAGGTCGGCCGCGCGCACCAGGCAATCGGCGCGTGCATCGACCGGCGTCGCCTGCCAGATCGGCGCGGCGGCCACCGCGTGCGCGAGTGCCGCGCTCACGTGTTCGGCCGTCGCTTCGCTGACCGTGCCGACCAGGTCGCGCTGGTCAGCCGGGTTGCGCACGTCGCGGGCCGGCGCGTCGACGAGCGTGTCGTCGGCGAGCATCGGCGCCGCGCGCCACGGGAAATGTGCACTCGCGAGCAGCGCGGACGACAGCGACGCAAGGCGGTGTTCGTTCGACAGGTCGAGGCCCATCGAGTTGGGACGCTCGTCGCCGTACAGGTTGCGCGGCAGCGGGATCTTCGCGTGCGGCGCGCCGAGCGGCACGACCTTCGACGCTTCGTCGACCGGATCGGCAACCAGCTCCTTCACCGCCACGGTCTTATCGGCGATGCGGTTCACGAACGACGTGTTCGCGCCGTTCTCGAGCAGGCGGCGCACCAGGTACGCGAGCAGCGTCTCGTGCGTGCCGACCGGCGCGTACACGCGGCACGGACGGTTCAGCTTGTCGCGGCCGGTGACTTCCTCGTACAGCGGCTCGCCCATCCCGTGCAGGCACTGGAATTCGTACTGGCCCGGGTAGTAGTTCTGGCCCGCGAGCTGGTAGATCGCGGCCAGCGTGTGCGCGTTGTGCGTCGCGAACTGCGGGTAGACGGCGTCCGGCGCCGCGAGCAGCTTCTTCGCGCACGCGAGGTACGACACGTCCGTGTAGATCTTGCGCGTGTAGACCGGATAGCCTTCGAGGCCGTCGACCTGCGCACGCTTGATCTCGGTATCCCAGTACGCGCCCTTCACGAGGCGGATCATCAGGCGGTGACGGCTGCGGCGCGCGAGATCGATCAGGTAGTCGATCACGAACGGGCAGCGCTTCTGGTAGCCCTGCACGACGAAGCCGATGCCGTTCCAGCCCGCGAGATCCGGGTCGAAGCACAGCGCCTCGAGCAGGTCGAGCGACAGTTCGAGACGGTCGGCTTCTTCAGCATCGATGTTCAGGCCGATGTCGTAGCGGCGTGCGAGCAGCGCGAGCGCGCGCACGCGCGGCAGCAGCTCGCTCATCGTGCGGTCCTGCTGCGAGCGCGAGTAGCGTGCGTGCAGCGCCGACAGCTTGATCGAGATGCCCGGGCCTTCGTAGATGCCGCGGCCGCCGGCCGCCTTGCCGATCGCGTGGATCGCCTGTTCGTACGACGCGTAGTAGCGCTGCGCGTCCTCTTCGGTCGTCGCCGCTTCGCCGAGCATGTCGTACGAGTAGCGGAAGCCGCGCGCTTCGTACTTGCGGCTGTTCGCGAGCGCTTCGGAAATCGTCTCGCCGGTGACGAACTGCTCGCCCATCAGGCGCATCGCCATGTCGACGCCCTTGCGGATCAGCGGCTCGCCGCCGCGGCCGATCAGGCGCGTCAGCGCCGACGACAGCCCTGCTTCACTGTTGGTCGTCACCAGCTTGCCGGTAATCATCAGCCCCCACGTGGCCGCGTTCACGAACAGCGACGGCGCGTGGCCGACGTGCGAACGCCAGTCGCCCTTGCTGATCTTGTCGCGGATCAGCGCATCGCGCGTCGCGCGATCGGGAATGCGCAGCAGCGCTTCGGCGAGGCACATCAGCGCGACGCCTTCCTGGCTCGACAGCGAGAACTCGTGGATCAGCCCTTCGACGCCGCCGCCCGAGCTCTTCTCGCGCAGCGCCTCGACGAGCTTCGTCGCGAGCGCCTGCACATCTGCCTGCAGGTTCGCGGGCAGGCGCGCCTGGCCGAGCAGGAACGGCACGCATTCCGGCTCGGGGCGGCGGTACGCAGCCGTGATCGCCGCGCGCAGCACCGATTGCGGCTGCACGTTCTGCGCGAACTCGAGGAACGGATGCGGCGAGTTGTCGTCGTCGCCGTCCGCAGCCTGACCGTCGGCGAGCTCCGTCACGCCGCTGTGGCCCGACAGTTCGGGCGGCAACTGGCCGTGCTCGATCCGCTCGAGGTACGCGAAGATCGCCTGCTTGATCAGCCAGTGGGGAGTGCGCTCGAGACGCGCGGCGGCGTCCTTGAGACGCGAGCGGAGAAGGTCGTCGACTTTGACGCCGAGAGTCGTGCTTGCCATGGTGGGTTCGTGCGCCGGTGCGAGCCCGGCAATGTGGTGTGAGAGGATGCGCGAAATCCTACGGCACGCAATAAAAAGGTGCAACCAAATTACGAGATCGGTTGCACCCATAAGTTACCCAATATAATCAGCCACTTATGCGGTTGCAACCTAGGAGTTGCCCGTGGTCGGTGGATCGGTGTTTTCCCTGAGCGGGCCGGTTTGACACGCGTGCGCAACCTTCCGCGCGCGTGGCGGCGGACGAAAACGGGTTGCACTGGGTGTGACGGGAGGTATGGCGGGAGGTGTGGCGCCCGGGCGCGACCCAGCGGCAAGAGACGGTTCGGCGGCACCCGGCCCGGGCTTCAATACAGCGGCGCGCAGCGCAAAGGCCGCATGGCGCGCCGCTCGGATACTCAGATATCCAGCGGATCGACCTCGACGCTCCACCGCAGTACACCCTTCAACGCGCGCAACTCCGGCTGCCATGCGCGCAGCGCATGCTGCAGCGCCGCCCGCGACGCGCTTTCGAGCAGCAACTGCGCGCGATGAACGTTCGCGACCTTGACGATCGTCATCGGCACAGCGTCGTAGACGGTCACGCGATCGGCGCCCGGCAGCCCCGGCAACACGGCCGCGGCTTGCAGCAGGAACGCGAGCGCCGCGTCGAGCGTGCGCCCTTCGGCGCGCAATAGCGCCTGGTAAACGAACGGCGGCAGGTGCGCGTCGCGGCGTTCGCCGAGCGTCGAATTCGCGAAGCCGACGTAATCCTGCCGCCCGAGCGCGTGGTACAGCGCGTGACGCGGGTAACGCGTCTGCACGAGCACCTCGCCCGGCAGCCCGGCGCGCCCCGCACGGCCGCTCACCTGCATCAGCTGCGCGAACAGCCGTTCGCTCGCGCGGAAGTCGTGCGAGAACAGCGCGGTGTCGGCATTGAGCACGCCGACGAGCGACACGCGCTGGAAGTCGTGCCCCTTCGCGATCATCTGCGTGCCGACGAGGATATCGACCTCACCCGCGTGCACATCGGAAAAGAGCGCCTGCGCGCTGCCCTTGCGGCGCGTGCTGTCCGCGTCGATCCGCAGCACGCGCGCGCCCGGCACGGCCTCGGCGAGCGCCTCTTCGATCCGTTGCGTGCCGCGCCCGAA
>NZ_JAAGPB010000596.1:0-250 GCF_017104585.1 Burkholderia sp. Ac-20392 | reverse complement strand
AAGATGTACTTCAGTAAGACAAGAAGGAGAAATGAAACAAACTACATACGAGACGAGTGGACAAGAGCACATGAAGAGACTTAGTTCAGATGACAGAAGACTGCACGATAGATACGCTCTAAGGCTGAGAGCGGTCGACAGAGGCAAGTTAGTAGAAAATTTACGGTGCTGCATAAAATAGATATAGAGTGAATATTGACATGTCTTCATGATACAATATTTTTTTTTTTTTTAATAATCCGCCGACCCC
>NZ_JAAGPB010000595.1:0-4401 GCF_017104585.1 Burkholderia sp. Ac-20392 | reverse complement strand
GGGCGGTCCACGCGGGATGCCGCGTCATGTCGAGCCCGATTGCGACACCCCAGCGATACAGCACGAACAGGAACGGATCGACGATCGAATGCGCGCCCGGCTCGGCCCACGGTCGGCCGTCGGCGAGCGCGGCTTCGATCGCCGCGTTCGCGGCTTCGATCGTGCCTCGCCCGTGCGCGCTGACCTCGCCGTGCAACGCCGGATCGCCGATGAAGCGGCCCGGCCGCCACAGCGCGCCGTAGCCGACGCCATGCACCCAGCCGACCAGCCAGGCGAGCCACTCGTGGCACCGTGCCTCGCGCAGCGGATCGCCGAGCGGCAGCAATTGCGCATCCGGATAACGGCGCGCGAGATACGTGAGGATCGCCGGCGTTTCGGTCAGCACGTGCGGCTCGCCCGGAATCGCGAGCACCGGCACGCGCGCCTTCGCGTTGATCGCGAGATAGCGCGCTTCGAGGTTTTGCTGCTGCTGCACGGAGACGATCTCGACGTCGAACGGTGCGCCGGTTTCCTCCAGCGCGATGTGGGCGGCAAGCGAGCAGGCGCCCGGCGAAAGATAGAGAAGATATGCGTTCATGGTGGGGTGGCCCGACGGGGCTGTGGAAGACGGAACCGAGTGTAGGAACGCGGGCCTGCCCGCCGCAAACGATGAATTGTCGTGCTCGGACATTAGTGTTACTAATACCCGCATGCGACGCATCCACCTTCCTCCGCTGCAGACGCTGCGCGCGTTCGAGACCGCCGTGCGGCTGCAGAGCTTCACGCGTGCGGCCGACGAACTCGCGCTCACGCAAGGCGCCGTCAGCCAGCACATCCGCGCGCTCGAGGCGCAGCTCGGCTATCCGCTCTTCACGCGCGAGCGAAACGGCGCGACGCCGACGCACGCCGCGCACGCGCTCGCGCTGCAGGTGCGCCAGGGCCTCAGCGTGCTCGAACGCGCGTTCGAGCCGGCACTCGCGGTGCGCAGCCGCCCGCGCACCGGCGACGTCACGCTGAACGTCAGCGTACTGCCGAGCGTCGCCGAGCGCTGGCTCGCGCCGCGCCTGCCGCGCTTCACGGCCGCGCATCCGCACATCGCGATCGCGCTGCACCCGGACGTGGCGCTCGCGCCGCTGCGCAAGCGCGACCGCATCGACGTCGCACTGCGCTACGGGCCCGGCACGTGGCCGGGCGTCGTCGCCGAGAAGCTGATGAACGAGACGATCTTTCCGGTGGCGAGCCCCACGTACCGCAATCGCGACGGCATCGCGCCGCGCGCGCCGGCCGATCTCGTGCGCGCGACGCTGTTGCGCCATCCCGCGCAGCCGTGGGAACCGTGGCTCCAGGCCGCGCGGCTCGACCTCACGGAATCCGCACGCGCGCCGCGTTTCACCGATGCGAATGCGCTGATCGACGCGACGCTGAAGGGGCGCGGCGTCGCACTCGCGCGCCGCTCGCTGATCGAGCCCGAACTCGCGAACGGTACGCTCGTGCGCGTATCGACGGTGCGCGTGACCGACGTGTATGCGCACTACGTCGTGTGGCGCCCGGGCCATCCGCACGAAGCGGCGATCCGCACCTGGCTCGACTGGCTGCGCAGCGAGGTGCGGCGGCGCACGCCGCGTCACTGACGCAACGCGATCGGCTGCATACGTCCATCATGAACGGTCAGGCCACCGTGCACGCGCTCGTGCATTGCATCGCGCACCCGGGTAAAAGTGCCCGGCCCGCATCACCCTCCGGGAAATATTGCATCCCCTCGATCGCGCGAAAGCACTTGGTCAGGATATCGAAAGCATTCCGCGATCATGCGCCGGTCGCAAACGATTCACCGAAACGTCGCATCGCGTCGGCATACTCGAAAACGTTTCCCGATCAGCCAGCCAGGAGAGAAGTCATGCGTCGCGTTTCCGTCGTCGTCGTTCTTTGTGCCGCCGCTTTCGTCGCCGCCTGCAGTGACGACGCGCCGCACGACGCACACGCGACCGACGCTTCGCAGCAGGCCGGCGCATCGGCCAGCTCCGCCAGCGCATTCAACAACGACGCAGCCGCGAACCCCGCCGCGTCCGATGCCGCGCCGCTCGCGCCGCCCGTCGTGCACTACCCGCCCGATGACGACGACGACGCGAAGCCCGCGGCCAATGCGGCGAACGCGGCCGCGTCGAGTGCTGCAGCGTCGTCGCCAGGCTGATCCCTCCGCTTCCGTCCCCCGACCGCAGCAGAACCGAGGTGAAATAACATGACGTCATCGAGCCGCCGCCGTTTCCTGCATACCGTCGCACAATCCGCGGGCGCCGCCGTCGCGCTCAATGCCTTCCCCGAATCGATCCGCCGCGCGCTCGCGATTCCCGCCGCGCGCGGCACCGGCACGATCCGCGATGTCGAGCACATCGTCGTGTTCATGCAGGAAAACCGTTCGTTCGATCATTACTTCGGACACCTGCGCGGCGTGCGCGGCTACAACGACCGCTTCCCGATCCCGCTGCCGAACGGCAAGCCGGTGTGGTACCAGCCGTCGAAGGCCGATCCGGGCAAACCGGTGCTGCCGTTCCGGCTGAACACGCTGACGACGAGCGCGCAGTGCGTCGGCGACCTCGACCACTCGTGGTACAAGACGCACGCGGCGATCGACGGCGGCCGCTACGACCAGTGGCCCGCGAACAAGACCGACATGACGATGGGCTATCACGTGCGCGAGGACATCCCGTTCCACTACGCGCTCGCCGATGCGTTCACCGTGTGCGACAACTACTTCTGCTCGCTGCCGGGGCCGACGCACCCGAACCGCTCGTACCTGATGACGGGCACCGTCGACCCGACCGGCAAGTTCGGCGGCCCGCTGCTCGACAACAGCGACTATGTCGACGGCGACGGGCCGCCCACCTACCAGTTGCTGTCGTGGACGACCTTTCCCGAGCGTCTCGAAGCGCACGGCGTGTCGTGGCAGATCTACCAGCAAGGCACGACGGGCAACGATCCGTACAACGGCAACTACGGCACGAACGTGCTGCAGAACTTCGCGAACTTCATCAACGCGAAGCCCGGTTCGTCGCTGTACCAGCGCGCGCAGACGGTGCGCACGCTCGACAACCTGAAGGACGACGTGATCAACGACCGGCTGCCGCAGGTGTCGTGGCTGTGCCCGCCCGCGGCGTTCTCCGAGCATCCGAAATACACGCCCGCGTACGGCGCGAACTACACGTCGCAGATCCTCGATGCGCTCACGTCGAACCCGGACGTCTGGCGCAAGACCGTGCTGTTCATCATGTACGACGAGAACGACGGCTTCTTCGACCACGTCGTGCCGCCGCAGCCGCCGACGTCGGCCGCGCAGGGCGCGTCGACCGTGACGACCGACGGCGAGCTGCACACGGTCGTGAACCCCGGCCGCGGCGGCAGCTACACGGCCGACGGCCTGCCGTACGGCCTCGGGCCGCGCGTACCGATGACGGTCGTGTCGCCGTGGACGAAAGGCGGCTTCGTGTGCTCGCAGGTGTTCGACCACACGTCGGTGATCCGCTTCATCGGCGAGCGCTTCGGCATCGACGAACCGAACATCACGCCGTGGCGCCGCACGGTGTGCGGCGACCTCACCGCCGCCTTCGACTTCCGCTCGTCCGACGCGTCGTTCCCGCCGCTGCCCGACACCAGCCAGTACCGCTCGATCGCAGACCAGCAGTGCACGTCGCAGCCCGCGCCGACCGTGCCCGCGACGCCATCGCCGATCGACCCGCAGGAGCCCGGCGTGCGGCCGGCACGTGCGCTGCCGTACGAATTGCACGTGAACGCGAGCGTTTATGGCGGGACCAGGTTGCGCATCGAGTTCGCAAACCGCGGCAACCAGGGCGCGCATTTTCACGTGTACTCGACGAACCGCACCGACGGCCCGTGGCGCTATACGGTCGGCGCCCGCCGCGTACTGCATGCGGACTTCGACCTGACCGTGACGAACGGGGCTTATACGTTCTCGGTGTACGGGCCGAACGGCTTCGTGCGCGTGTTCTCGGGCAACGTGTCGGCCCCGGCCGCGCCGCATCGCAACCCTGCACAGCCGGAGGTGAAAGCCGGCTACGACGTCGCGAACGGGAACCTGTACCTGAAGCTGCGCAACCCTGGCGGGGCCCACGTTACGCTGACGCTGACCGACAACGCGTACGGCGCGCCGTCGCGGCAGGTGACGCTGCATGGCGGCGACGAGCGCGTCGAGCAGTGGGGGCTCGCGGCGAGCCACCAATGGTATGACGTGACGGTGAGCGACGGCGCGGCCGGTACCTTCTCGCGCCGTTTCGCGGGCCACGTCGAGAACGGCCGGCCGAGCTATTCGGATCCGGCGGCGGTACAGCCCGTCTCCGCGGCGTAAGCGCGACGGCGCGGTGAGGCACGGCTTCCGCCGTGCCGCGCGTGCCGCCCGCCCGGCGCGTC
>NZ_JAAGPB010000594.1:0-4494 GCF_017104585.1 Burkholderia sp. Ac-20392 | reverse complement strand
GCCGGAAGCCGCGGCGTCTGCCGGGCCCGAGGTCGCGGACGTCGACTGGGCGTCGCTGGCGTGCGAGCAGAAGCTGGGCGAGGGCGCGTCGGGTGTCATCTACCGTGCGCAGTGGCGCGCGGATGGGCACGCGCCACGGGCGGTCGCGGTCAAGCTGTTCAAGGGCGCGGTGACGAGCGACGGCCTGCCCGATTGCGAAATGGCCGCGTGCCTGCACGCCGGCCGCCATCCGAGCATGATCCCGGTGATCGGCAAGGTGAGCGGGCATCCCGACGGCACGCACGGCCTCGTGATGGAACTGGTCGATCCCGCGCTCACGAACCTCGCCGGGCCGCCGAGCTTCGCGACCTGTACGCGCGACGTGTATGCGGCCGACGCGCGATTCGCGCCGGCAGAGGCGGGGCGGATCGCGCATGGCATCGCGTCGGTCGCGGGCCATCTGCACGCCCGCGGCATCATGCATGGCGACCTGTACGCGCACAACATCCTGCACGATGGCGAAGGCAGTGCGCTGCTCGGGGATTTCGGGGCGGCGTCGCTCTACGATGCGAACGATCGCACGCGTGCCACGGCATTCGAACGGCTCGAAGTGAGGGCGTTCGGCTATCTACTTGGCGAGTTGCTCGAGCGATGCGAACCCCACACGTGGGCCGGCAGGCGCGCGCTCGATGCGCTCGCGGTGGCGTGCCTGAACGAAGACGTCGACGCGCGGCCGTCGTTCGGCGAGATCGCGGCCGAGCTGGCCGCGCATACGCACTGACGGGCGCGCGTCTGCTTACGCCTGCCGCGCAGTCAGCAGCTTGATTCCGAGTCCGACGAACAGAAGCCCGCTGGCGCGCTTGAGCGCACGCACCGCGCGGCTCATGCCGAAGCCGCGATGGAACCGGCGCACGCCGGCCGAATAGACGCTGTGAACGACCACGACGGTGCACGCGATCGTCGCGTACATCACGACGAACTGCAGCGCGAGCGGGCGGTCGTGCACGATGAACTGCGGCATGAACGCCGACAGGAAGATCATCGTCTTCGGATTGCTGCCCGATACGAACAGCGCTTCGCGGAACAGTTTCCTGCGGTCGGGCACGACGATCTCCGCCGCCCCGGTCGAAGCGGCGGCCTTGCGATCGCCGCGCAATTGCCGGACACCGAGGAAGATCAGGTACGCGGCGCCGACCACCTTCATCGCGACGAACAGCGGCGGCATCGCGGCCAGCACCGCGCCGACGCCGAGCGCGACGAGCACCACGACCACACCCTGCGCGACGAGGTTGCCCGCGATCGTCGCGGCCGTGCCGCGCGTGCCATAGCGCACCGTGTTGCGGATGACGAGCAGCACGTTGGGCCCCGGCGACAGCGTCGTGGCGAGATAGGCTGCGGCAAACAGCATCCAGGTTTGAATGGACATGCGGCGCTCCGAGAGGCGGTTCCGGCGGACGGGATGAAGCGATGATGCCACGCCAATAATTGGCGCACGCTGGCGCCGGAACCGCACTGTCGGGCGCGTCAGCTTGCGTCGCGCATGCAGTACGCGGGAATCGACGGCGGCGAGTCGATCGCGGCGGGCCTCGTCATCCACGCGATCCATCCGGCCCATAACCCGCAGACGATCATCACGGCGACGTTCAGCGGCGTCCGGTAGCGGACGATCAGGTCGGCCAGCGGCAGGCGATGTTTCATGTGCGTCTCCTTCGATCGGGGGCGGGTGGCGTTACTGGCCGGCGTAGGTCGGCGCCTTCGCGTCGCAGGTCACGGACACCGTCGAGCCGTCCGCGAAATGCAGCCGGAACGGCACCTTCGCGCCGGGCGCGACGGCCTGGCGCGGTTGCTCCAGCATCACGTGATAGCTCTTCGGCTTGAAGGTCACCGTGCCGTGCGCGGGCACGTCGACCGCGTCGACGTGAACCATCTTCGCGGTGCTGCCGTTCGTCTGCGTTTCATGCAGCATCGCCATCCCGTATGCGGGCGAGTCGAGGCCCGTCAGCGTGACGGGCGCGTCGCCGTCGTTCTTCAGCGTGAAGTAGCCGGACGACGGCACGGTCGCCGGCATCGCACGGATCCAGCAGTTTTCTGCCTGCACGGCCGGTGCGGCGAACGTGGCGGGCGCTTGCAGCGCCAGCAGGGCGAACAGCAGGCCGGTTGGAATCGAGCGTTTCATGGTTGGTTCTCCTTATGGATGGTTGCAGAAGGTAAGGGGGTGACGCGACCGACGCGACCGGCGCGAAATGCCGATGCGCGTCGCGCACATCATTTCAGCGTGAACGCGTAGTGGCCTTGCGTGCGATGGCCGTCGCTGGCCACCGCGATCCATGCGACGGTGTACGTGCCGGCCGCCAGGCTGGTCAGCGCGACCTGCATGCGCTTCCGGTTGCCGGCATCGACGGACGATTTCCCGTCGACGACCGACTGCCCGTGGCTGTCGGTCACGGCGATCGAGCTGAAAGCGGGCTCGAGCGCTTCGCTGAAACCGATCGTGACCGCGTGCGGCGCGGTCGACAGCGTGGCGTCGGCGGCCGGTTCCTGCGTCTTCGGGAGTGCGTGGGCGTGGGCGGCCTGAATGGCGACGAAGCCGAGTGCGGTGAATGCGCCGCGAATGAAAGGGGTGGTTTTCATGATTGAGTGTGCGAGTGGCGAATCGGTTGGTGCAACACGGATTCGACGGACGGATGCACGCGCAGCCTCACCGCAGCACCGATGGCGGCCGATGCCGGCGCGAACGTGCGCGACCGGACGCTCGCCCGTGAGCGAATGTCGGCGCGACTGTGCGAACCGGAAGCAGCCAGCCGCACGCACGGCACGACGCCGCGCGCAAACCGGTGACACATGATCGTCCTTCGAAACGTGACACGGCGCGCACGCCGGCGGCGTACGCGGACCACGCGATGCACGATGGCATCACGGGCGTTGACGACGAATCAGGATGCGATCGGCGGGGCGCGCGGCTGCGCGGCCGTGAGCGGCAGCGCGCGGCGCAGGCTTTCGAAGCGGGTCGCTTCGCGGTGCTGAATGACGTGCACGTTGGCCGCGAACGTCAGTTCGGGCGCGGGCAGTGCGGGTGTATGGGCAAGCAGGCTGCAATAGCCGCATGCCTGGAGGTGGGCCTGCAGGTTCTTCTGCGACGAATCGGCGGTGCGCTCGCCGGTGGCCGGCGCAGCCGTGCAGTAGCCGGCCAGCAGCGTATCGACGCGCTGCTGCGTCGTCAGTGCCTGCGAGATCGTCGGCGCGAGCGCCGTCATCAGGATGGCGAGCATCCCGATCAGACTGCCGATCTTCCTGAGGCGACGACTCAGCATGCGATGCGCGGCGATGGTTGGACGACGATGGAGCGGATTATGCCACGCACGTCGATGCGCAGGTCGGCACGGACCTGCGGCGTTGCGGCGCGCTACGCGTGCTTCGCCAGGTATTTCGTGATCAGCGTCATCTGCGCGGCCCAGCCCTGATCGTTCATCTCGCGCGCCTTCGCGCGGCGCGCTTCGATCAACTGATCGAAGCCCGTTTCGGTGACCGTGAGCAGCGTGCCGCCGGCCTGTGCGGCGAGCGCGAACGTGACGAGCGTCATCGGCTCGGCCGAGTAATCGAAATTCGGATCGATCGCGAACGGGTGCCAGCGAAACGAGAACAGTTGCTTCGGCTCGACGCGATCGACGACGATTTCGAACACAGTGCCCGCATAGGGCTCTTGCGCCTTGGCGACGTCGTCGTCGACGCGTGTCGGCGTGATGCGGCCGAACAGCGGCTGGCCGGCCGCGAACGGCCCGTCGAACGAGACGCCGAACCACTGGCCGAATTCGCCGGAATTGCTGACGGCTTCCCACACGCGGTCGGGCGACGCGTTGAGCTGGGCCTGTTTTTCGATGCGATCGGTTTGCTGGGTCATGACGTTCTCCACACAGGATCAACCTTTGCTGGACGGCACGCGCAAGCGCGCACCGCGTCTAGTCGAGCATGACCGCGTCGGGCACGTCGAGCACGAGGTCCGACGTCGCGACGGCCACGCACGGCAGCGTATAGCCGTCGGCCTTTTCCTCGCGGCTCAGCCCCGGCCATTCGATCGTGTAGCGTACGCTGCCGCTGACGATCCGGCAAAGGCAGCTTCGGCACGTGCCGTTGCGGCACGAACGCGGCAGCGATACGTGCGCGAACGCGGCGGCTTCGAGCAGCGTGAGCGAATCGGGCGCATCGAAGGTCGCGCCGAGCGGCTCGATGCGCACGAGGGGGAGGTGTTCCGGATCGGTCATGGCGGAGGCAGAGGCGGGCGGCGGTTCGGCGACAACGCGCCAAGCATACCCGAACGTGCGGGCGGTCGGCGCCGCCCGCCCGCTGGCGTCAATGCCGGCGCAGGTGCCGGTAAACGGTATTGCGGGCGAGGCCGAGTTCGCGCGCGGCCGCCGACACGTTGCCGCCATGCCGCGCGAGCACGGCATCGATCACCGCGGCCTGATGGCTTTGCAGCGTCGTTCCTTCGCGCGTGCCGGCCGATGCGACCGGCGCGGC
>NZ_JAAGPB010000593.1:0-4531 GCF_017104585.1 Burkholderia sp. Ac-20392 | reverse complement strand
GCCGCGCCGTCGCCGATTTCGCGGATCGTCTGCAACGCGGCGGCCAGGTCGGCGCCGTCGTCCGCGAGCACCGGTGTGTGGGTGCCGATGTGCGACTGCCGCGCCGGCGCCTGCGCGTCGGTCCGGAAGTGATCATAGAAGCGCCACGAGCGGATCCGTTCGCGCACCGCGATCATCTCGGGCGCGCCGGTCGGATCGGCGAATTCGGTCATCATGCTGTCGAAGCTGGCCACCGGCTGCGGAATCGTCTGCCAGTCGCCCGATGCGGTGCGCGCGCGGATCTGCGCGCCCTGCCGGTCGACCAGCAGCGTCGACGGGCGCAACATCGCGCTGCCCCAGATGCACTCGCGCTTGACCACCGGGTCGAGCGAGAACTGCGTCGCATCGTTCTTCACCGGCATGCCGAGATCGATCGCATAGCCGAAATCGTCGCAGGCGAAGCCGAGCTTCAGGCTCACGGGCCCCTTGCGCACCGTGCCGGTCACCGGTGTGTCGCCGTCCAGCATCGCCCGCGAGAAACGCTCGGGGCCGGCCCACAGCGTCGACGGCAACCCGCCTTCGCGGGCGAGCGACGGGATCACGCGCCCCTGCGCGGTGTCGGCGAGCAGCCGCAGTGCGCGGTACACGCTCGACTTGCCGCTGCCGTTCGGCCCCGTGACGACGTTGAGTGCCGCAAGCGGCACGATCAGCTCGCGCAGCGAGCGGTAATTGGCAATGGCAAGCGTTTTGAGCGCGGTCATGACGTTGGAGGAGGCATGCGGGCCGCTGTCAGCGGCCTTCGGCGGTCTGCGGGTCGGCCGCGGTATTGGCCGCCGTACTGGCGGCAGGCGACCGCGCGTGCGGCCGTTCGGGATTCGGCGCGTCCGGCGCGGATTCGTGCGGATACAGTTCCATCCGGCTGCGCGGCAGGCATTGCGGATAGCGGTCCTGCAGGCAGGCGATCAGTCCTTCGCGCACGCGGCAGCGCAGGTCCCAGCACGACGACGCATCGGCCGCGCTGACGAGCACGCGCAACTGCATCGTGCGTTCCGTCGCGTCGGTCACCTGCAGCACCTGCACGCGGCCATCCCATTCGGGGGCCGCGTGGACGAGCCGCGCAAGTTCTTCGCGCAGCGGCGCGAGCGGCGTGCGGTAATCGACCGACAGATAGACCGTGCCGATGATTTCCGAGCTGCTGCGCGTCCAGTTCGTGAACGGGTTCTCGATGATCCATTGCAGCGGCACGACGAGGCGCCGCTGGTCCCACAGCCGCACCGACACGAACGAGCCGGTGATTTCCTCGATGCGCCCCCACTCGCCCTGGATCACGACCACGTCGTCGAGCCGGATCGGCTGCGTGAGCGCGATCTGCAGCCCGGCGATCAGGTTGCCGAGCACCGGCCGCGCGGCGATACCGGCGACCAGCCCCGCGACGCCGGCCGACGCCAGCAGGCTCGCGCCGACCTGGCGCACGTTCGGGAACGTCATCAGCGCGGCGCCGGTGCCGATGATCACGATCAGCACCATCACGGTCCGCACGAGCACCCTGGCCTGCGTATGGATGCGCCGGGCCTGAAGGTTGTCGGCCGTATCGATCGGATGGGCCTGGATGATGGCGTCGCCGACGCCGGCCGCGAGCCGCACCAGCAGCCACGTGAGGGAAATGATGGAGCCGACCGCCGCCGCCGTGCGCATGCCGCGTACGAACGACATGCCGTCGTCCGCCTGGACCCACAGGAATTCGAGCGCCAGCAGCGCGAGCACGACGAGCGACGGCCTGTCGATGTAGCGCAGGATCGCGCTCATCAACGGATACGGCTGCGCGATGCGCTTGACGATGCGTGCGCCGAGACGGTGCACGACCGTGACGACCAGCAAGACGATGACGGACACGGCCAGCGTGCCAAGCCATGAATGCAGCGGCGCATCGGTGATGCGCTGCAGTTCCTCAATTGAAATCATCGGCGCCCGTGGGTGATGAGGCGCGCACGCCTCGTCCTGGATGCGTCGGCGACATCCGGGCCACGCGCGGGCCCGGACACGGCGTCAGGTCAGTTGCCGCTCCTGCAGGGAAACGCCTTGCCGAGACCGAGCGACACCGCGGTGCTCGCGTTGTAGTCGGCCAGCTTCGGATTCTCCGCGATGTACTTGCGCACCGCGTCGGTCATCTGCTGCGCCCGGATGTCGGGCGGCAGGCAGAAATACTGGCCGACCCGCGGCCCCGTCGTGCCGCCGATCGCGTCGATGGTGTTGTAGACGCCGTCGGCGGCGCCTTCGATGTAGGCCGCGCACGACGCCCGCGACTTGACGTCCGTCTTCGCGCACAGCCGGTCGAGATCAGCGCCCGTGAAAGCCGCCGCCGACAACGGCACGGCAAACGCCGCGGCACAAAACATTGCGCGCAACATGGTGTTCCTTATGTCAATGCGGCCCGAGACCGCCTGCTGCCTTGGCCGGCGCGGCGCCGGGACGCCCTGCTCCGGCCGGAATCCGGCCGGGCGGGCACCGGCTGCCGCACCGAAAACCGTCATTTTGCACTCTTTTGTGCATCTGCCGGCGTCGAGGCCCCGATGCGCGTCGTCCGCTTGCTCAGGATCGCGATCGCGTCGGGCGCGTTGTAGTGCTTCGCGAATTCGAGCGCGGTGATGCCGAGCTGGTTCTTCACCTGCGGATCGGCGCCCTGGTCGAGCAGCAGCGTGACCGTCGACGGATGGTTGCCGCGTGCGGCCATCATCAGCGGCGTCGTGCCGTTCGGCGATGCGGTATCGATATACGCGTCGTGGTCGAGCAGCAGCTTCACCACGGCGTCCTGGCCGTTGGTCGCCGCGTAGTGCAGCGGCGCCCAGCCCTTCTTGCTGACTTCCGCGCCCTTGTCGATCAGCAGCTTCGCGAGGCCGACGTCGCCGTTCAGCGACGCGAGCATCAGCGCGTTTTCGCCGGCCTTGTCTTCCTTCTCGAGGTCGACGTTCGGCGTCGCGGCGAGCGCCGCCGCAACCTTGTCGGACTTCTCGCGCGCGGCGATCACGATCAGCGGGTCGCCGTTCGGCGCGATCGTGTTCGGGTCGAGCTTGCCGCTCTTGAGCTGCTGGCCGATGTCGGCGATGTCGTCGAACTTGACGGCCTTGACGATCGCATCGAGCGATTCGGCATGCGCGCCGGCTGCCGCGAACAGGCCGCTCGCGACGAGTGCGGCGGCAACGAGTGCACGTTTCGGCAGATGATTGGTCGGCTTCGTCATTGTTGTGGGCTCCTTCCCTGGGTTGTCGGCTGCGCGCACGTCGTTAGCGGGCGATCTTGAACAGCCGGAAAAAGTTCTGCGTCGTCGCATCGGCGAGCGCCTCGACGGCGATCCCGCGCTCGGATGCGATAAAGCGTCCGACATGGCTGACGTACGCAGGTTCATTCGGCTTGCCGCGATACGGCACCGGCGCGAGGTACGGCGAGTCGGTCTCGATCAGCAGCCGGTCGAGCGGCACGCGCCGCGCGACGTCCTGCACGTCGGTCGCGTTCTTGAACGTGACGATGCCCGACAGCGAGATATGGAAGTTCTGCGCGAGCGCCTGCTCGGCCACCGGCCACGGCTCGGTGAAGCAGTGCATCACGCCGCCCGGCACGTCCGCGCGCTCCTCGGCCATGATCCGCAGCGTGTCTTCCGACGACGAGCGCGTGTGGATGATCAGCGGCTTCATCGTCGCGGTCGCCGCGCGGATATGCGTGCGAAAGCGTTCGCGCTGCCATTCCATGTCGTCGATCGAGCGGCCTTCGAGGCGGTAGTAGTCGAGGCCCGTTTCGCCGATCGCGACGACCTTCGGGTGCGCGGCCAGCTCGACGAGCTCCGCGAGCGTCGGCTCGTGCATGTCCTCGTGATCGGGATGCACGCCGACCGACGCATAGACGTTGTCATGCGCGTCCGCGATCGCAAGAACCTCCGGCAGCGTCTCGAAATCGACCGACACGCACAGCGCGTGCGTGACGTCATGCTCGCGCATGTTCTCGAGAACGGCCGGCAGGCGGTCGGCCAGGCCCTTGAAATTGATGTGGCAGTGAGAGTCGACGAACATCGTGTTTCCTGAATACGTAAGGCGGGCGCTCATGCGCGCGCCGGCATGCGGCAACGGGCGGCGTTCGCGGGCCGGACGGCCACGGTCGCGTCGCGACGTGGGCCGGTCATCGTTTCGCAACCCACACGAAACAATGCCGGATCACGCGAATATTTCCCGGTATCCGAGAAACAATTCCTCGAATACGAGCCGCGCGTTGAGCGGATGATTCTCGACCGTCCGCTGCCGCGTCACGGCCTTCATGAAGCGGGCGAACGCATTCGCATCGACCGCTTCCGCACAACGCGCGAGCGCCGCCGCGTGCGTCGGGAAGTAGCGCGGCGCGCCCGCCATGCGTTGTGCGAGCAGGTCGTACAGCCAGCGTTGCAGCCAGCCGAGCACCAGCGGCACCGGCAGTTTCTGCAGCGTCTCGCCGCACGCGAACGGGTCGCACGCCGCACCGGCCGCAAGCTGCCCGAGCGTGTAGTCGCGCAGCGGGCGGTTCTCGTCGA
>NZ_JAAGPB010000592.1:0-4681 GCF_017104585.1 Burkholderia sp. Ac-20392 | reverse complement strand
GCCACCGGCGACGCGCCGTCGATCACGCTGCCCGCGACCGCACTGTTCCACGACGGCCAGCAACCGGCCGTGTGGGTCGTGCGCACGAAGGACGACACGCTCGAGCTGCGGCGCGTCGACGTCGCGCGCTTCAACGAGCGCACCGTGACGGTGTCGCACGGGCTGCAGCCCGGCGAACGCGTGGTGCTGCAGGGCGTGCACACGGTCAGCGCGGGCGAGAAGGTGCGCGCGATCGCGCCGCTGCATCCGGAGGACTTCGCATCGTGAGCGTTTCCTACGAAGAAGGCCGCTTCAACCTGTCGGCGTGGGCGCTGCGCCACCAGGCGCTGGTCGTCTACCTGATCGCGCTCGCGACGCTCGCGGGCATCCTTGCGTACACCCGCCTCGCGCAATCCGAAGACCCGCCGTTCACGTTCCGCGTGATGGTGATCCGCACGTTCTGGCCCGGCGCGACCGCGCGGCAGGTGCAGGAACAGGTGACCGACCGGATCGGCCGCAAGCTGCAGGAAACGCCGGCCATCGACTTCCTGCGCAGCTATTCGCGCCCCGGCGAATCGCTGATCTTCTTCACGATGAAGGATTCGGCGCCCGTGAAGGACGTGCCGGAGACCTGGTACCAGATCCGCAAGAAAGTCGGCGACATCGGCTATACGCTGCCGCCCGGCGTGCAGGGCCCGTTCTTCAACGACGAATTCGGCGACGTCTACACCAACATCTGGACGCTCGAAGGCGACGGCTTCACGCCCGCGCAGCTCCACGATTACGCCGACCAGCTACGCACCGTGCTGCTGCGCGTGCCGGGCGTCGGCAAGGTCGACTATTTCGGCGACCCCGACCAGCGGATCTTCATCGAGGTCAACAACGCGCAGCTCACGCGCCTCGGCATCTCGCCGCAGCAGCTCGGGCAGGCGATCAACGCGCAGAACGACATCTCGTCGGCCGGCACGCTGACGACCGCCGACGATCGCGTGTTCGTGCGGCCGAGCGGCCAGTTCGACAACGTCGACGCGATCGCCGACACGCTGATCCGCATCAACGGCCGTACGTTCCGGCTCGGCGATCTCGCCACGGTGAAGCGCGGCTACGACGATCCGGCCGTCACGCAGATGCGTTCGGGCGGCAAGGCGGTACTCGGCATCGGCGTCACGATGCAGCCGGGCGGCGACGTGATCCGGCTCGGCAAGGCGCTCGACGCCGAATCGAAGGACCTGCAGGCGCAACTGCCGGCCGGCCTCAAGCTGACGCTGGTATCGAGCATGCCGCACGCGGTCGCGCATTCGGTCGACGACTTCCTCGAAGCCGTCGCCGAAGCCGTCGCGATCGTGCTGGTCGTGAGCCTCGTGTCGCTCGGCCTGCGCACCGGGATGGTGGTCGTGATCTCGATCCCCGTCGTGCTCGCGGTCACCGCCCTCTTCATGTACCTGTTCGACATCGGGCTGCACAAGGTGTCGCTCGGCACGCTCGTGCTCGCGCTCGGGCTGCTCGTCGACGATGCGATCATCGCGGTCGAGATGATGGCCGTGAAGCTCGAACAGGGTTACACCCGCGCGCGCGCCGCCGCGTTCGCCTATACGAGCACCGCGTTCCCGATGCTGACGGGCACGCTCGTCACCGTGTCGGGCTTCCTGCCGATCGCGCTCGCGAAATCGAGCACCGGCGAATACACGCGTTCGATCTTCGAGGTGTCGGCGATCGCGCTGATCGCGTCGTGGTTCGCGGCGGTCGTGCTGATCCCGCTGCTCGGCTTCCACCTGCTGCCCGAGCGCAAGCGGCAGGCGCACGAGGCGCACCTGCCCGACGACCACGAGCACGACATCTACGACACGCGCTTCTACCGGCGGCTGCGCGGCTGGATCGACTGGTGCATCGAGCGGCGCTTCGTCGTGCTGCTGATCACCGGCGCGCTGTTCGTCGTCGCGCTGATGGGCTTCTCGCTCGTGCCGCAGCAGTTCTTCCCGAGTTCCGATCGCCCCGAGCTGCTGGTCGACCTGCGGCTGCCCGAAGGCGCGTCGTTCGCCGCGACGCTGCGCGAGACCGAGCGCCTCGAGAAGGTGATCGACAAGCGCCCCGAGATCGATCATTCGGTGAACTTCGTCGGCAGCGGCGCGCCGCGCTTCTACCTGCCGCTCGACCAGCAGCTTCAACTGCCGAATTTCGCGCAGTTCGTGATCACCGCCAAATCGGTGAAGGACCGAGAGAAGCTCGCGACCTGGCTCGAAACCACGTTGCGCGAGCAGTTCCCGGCCGTGCGCTCGCGGCTGTCGCGGCTCGAGAACGGCCCGCCGGTCGGCTATCCGGTGCAGTTCCGCGTGAGCGGCGACAGCATCGCGACGGTCCGCTCGATCGCCGAGAAAGTCGCGGCGACGATGCGCGGCGACGCACGCACGGTCAACGTGCAGTTCGACTGGGACGAGCCGGCCGAGCGCTCGGTGCGCTTCGAGATCGACCAGAAGAAGGCGCGCGAGCTGAACGTCACGTCGCAGGACGTGTCGAGCTTCCTCGCGATGACGCTGTCCGGCACGACCGTCACGCAGTACCGCGAGCGCGACAAGCTGATCGCGGTCGACCTGCGCGCGCCGCGGGCCGACCGCGTCGATCCGGCAAAGCTCGCCGGCCTCGCGCTGCCGACCCCGAACGGCCCGGTGCCGCTCGGCTCGCTCGGCCGCTTCAAGCCGACGCTCGAATACGGCGTCGTGTGGGAACGCGACCGCCAGCCGACCATCACCGTGCAGTCGGACGTGCGCGCCGGCGCGCAGGGCATCGACGTCACGCATGCGGTCGACGCGAAACTGAACGCGTTGCGCGCGCAGCTGCCGGTCGGCTATCAGATCAACATCGGCGGCTCGGTCGAGGAAAGCGCGAAGGCGCAGAAGTCGATCAACGCGCAGATGCCGCTGATGGCGATCGCCGTGTTCACGCTGCTGATGATCCAGCTGCAAAGCTTCTCGCGCGTGCTGATGGTCGTGCTGACCGCGCCGCTCGGGCTGATCGGCGTGGTCGCGACGCTGCTGCTGTTCGGCCAGCCGTTCGGCTTCGTCGCGATGCTCGGCGTGATCGCGATGTTCGGGATCATCATGCGCAACTCGGTGATCCTCGTCGACCAGATCGAACAGGACATCGCGGTCGGCCACCGCCGCATCGACGCGATCATCGGCGCGACCGTGCGGCGCTTCCGCCCGATCACGCTGACGGCCGCGGCCGCCGTGCTCGCGCTGATCCCGCTGCTGCGCTCGAACTTCTTCGGGCCGATGGCGACCGCGCTGATGGGCGGCATCACGAGCGCGACCGTGCTGACGCTGTTCTACCTGCCCGCGCTGTATGCGACGTGGTTCCGCGTGAAGCACGACGAACGCGACCCGCAGGACGGCCCGCCGCCTGGCGGCACGCCTGCCGCGCCGTCGGGAGCCTGACCATGGATCGATCGATGAACCTGAAAACACAAGCCGTGCGGGCACTCGCCGTGGCGAGCCTCGCCGGCCCGCTCGCGGGCTGCTCGTGGTTCGCGACGAGCGGCGAGCCGCCGGCGATGCCGTCGCCCGCGCACTACGGCACGACGCCGCAAGTCCAGCAGACCGTGTCCGCGCAAGGCGTCGCGCAGCAGTTCGAGGTCGGCGCGCAGCCGGTGCCCGACTGGTGGAAGCAGTACCGCTCCGATGCGCTGAACGCGCTCGTCGACGAAGGGCTGCGCAACAGCCCGACGTTGAGCGCGGCCTCCCACTCGCTCGATGCCGCGCGCGAACAGTTGCGCGGGCAGATCGGCAGCTCGATGCTGCCGTCGATCGACGCGGGCGGCCAGGCCACGCGCCAGCGTGCGCTCGGCGTGCCGATTCCCGCGCTCGGTGCGCCGACGCTGCTGTACGACACGTTCGTCGGGCAGTTGCAGGCGAGCTACACGATCGACCTGTTCGGCGCGTCGCGTTTCGCGAACCGTGCGCTGGCGAGGCGCGTCGACGTCAGCGCGTTCCAGCTCGAATCCGCCCGGCGCGCGCTGGCCGCGAACATCGTCACCGCATCGATCACGGTGTCGGTGCTGAACGCGCAGATCAATACGACCGAGCGGCTCGTCGCACTCGCCAACGACCAGGCGCACGATGCCGAACGCCGCTACGCGCTCGGTTCGGCTTCGCGCAGCGACGCGCTGAACGCCCGGCAAAGCGCCGACACGTTCGCGGCGAGCCTGCCCGCGCTGCGCCAGCAGCGCGACTCGGCGCGCCATGCGCTCGCGGTGCTGGTCGGCCGCACGCCCGACCGGCCGCCGGCCGATCTCACGCTGGCCGATTTGCACTTGCCCGAGCAAGTGCCCGTCGTCGTGCCGTCCGACCTGCTGCAAAGTCGCCCGGACATCCAGGCGGCCGACGCGGGGCTGAAAGCGGCCGCGGCCGAAGTGGGCCTCGCGACCGCGCAGATGTTCCCGCAGCTGTCGCTGTCGGCCGCGATGGGCAAAGGCGGCTTCAGCTGGCCGACGATGCTGTCGGGCGCCGGCTCGATCTGGAACGTCGGCGCGTCGCTGAGCCAGCCGCTCTTCCACGGCGGCGCGCTGCTCGCGCAGCGCCGCGCGGCGAAGGCGACCTACGAGGCCGCCGTCGACCAGTACAAGCAGGCCGTGCTCGGCGCGTTCCAGAATGTCGCCGATTCGCTCGCGGCGCTCGAGCACGATGCGGAAGCGCTCGACGCGTCGTCG
>NZ_JAAGPB010000591.1:0-4751 GCF_017104585.1 Burkholderia sp. Ac-20392 | reverse complement strand
GGGCCCGCCGCGCGCGTCCGCGCAAGGTTCGCACGACTACACGCTGCCCGCGTCGCCGGCGCTCGCGTCTGTCTCGCCGCCGGCCGCGCTCGATGCGGCGCACGCATACACGCTGCCCGAGCTGATCGATCTCGCCGAATCGGCGAACCCGCTGACCCGTATCGCGTGGAACGATGCGCGTAACGCGGCGCTCGCGGTCGGCCTGGCCAAGACCGCCTACCTGCCGAGGCTGTCCGCGACGGCCATGGGCGGGTACCAGGCGAACCACGGCTCGACGTCGTCGATCCTCGGCGACTCGTCGAGCAACTCCACCGTGCACGGCACCATCTCGGCGCTGTCCCTGCAATGGCTGCTGTTCGATTTCGGCGGCCGCGCGGCGCGCGTCGAAGCGGCCGAACAGGCGTCGATCGCGTCGAACGTCGCGTTCACGGCCGTACACCAGCAGGTGATCCACGACGTGACCGTCGCGTACTACCGCTACGAAGCCGCACGCTCGCGCGCGCTCAGCGCCCAGCAGGGCCTCTCAAACGCGGACGCGATCCTCACGGCCTCCCGCGCGCGGCTCAAGCACGGCGTCGGCACGGTCGTCGAACTCGCGCAGGCGACGCAGAACCGCGCGCAGGCCAACCTCGCGCTCGTGCAGGCGAACGGCACCGAGAGCGACGGCTACCTCGCCCTCGTCTCCGCGCTCGGCATCTCGCCGCTGTCGAAACCGACCATCGCCGCGCTGCCGAAGCGGCCGCTGCCGCCCGCGCTCGGCTCGTCGGTCGACGCGATCGTGTCGGATGCGATCGCGCGCCGCCCCGACCTGCAGGGCGCGTTCGCGCTCGAAAAGGCCAATCGCGCGAAGATCAAGGCCGCGGAAGCCGCGTTCATGCCGAAGATCTTCCTGTCCGCGTCGACGTCGTACGCAAGCGGCGGCACGTCAATCTCCGCGCTGCCCGCGATCGGCGACCAGGCGCCGACCGTCAACCTGAACGGCAGCCGCTACGGCGGCGGCGTGTTCCTCGGCGTGACGATTCCGCTGTACGACGGCGGCCTGCGCTCGGCCGTGCTGATGCAGGCGCGCAACGATGCGGAAAGCGCATCCGCGCGACTCACGCGGACCAAGGAAGAGGCCGTCCGCCAGGTCGTCGCCGCGCAAAACGCGGTGCAGACGAGCCTGGCGTCGCACGACGCGGCGAAGGCGCTCGTCGATGCCGCGCAGACGAGTTACGACGCGGCGCTGACCGCGTACCGGAACGGCGTCGGTTCGGTCACCGATGCGACGATCGCGCAAAGCCAGTTGCTCGCCGCACGCAACGCGGAGGTCGACAGCTATGCCGGGGCGCTGTCCGCTGCTGCCGCGCTCGCGCTTGCGACGGGGACGATCGGCTCGGCGCAGTAGCGCAACCGCCGCGACGCGGTTGACGCATGCGCTCGCCGCCCACTAGAATGCCGCCCATTCTTCCTTCAGGAACCATCGTGGACAGTTGCAGCACTCCGTTGCGTGCGCCGCTTGCCGCCTGAACGCCTGTCCGACGCAGTTCTCCTGCCCGGCTCGCGTTCCGCGAGCCGCACGCCTACCGTTTCACACTGAATGACGCATTCGCGCGGTACAGTACCGCGCGATGACGGCTATCTTCGTGTCGCCTTCGGCCTTGCGCCGCAGCGACGCGAAACGGCACGCGCTCCTTGCACGGCAGGACAACCATGACTTTCGATTTCGCACTCCGTCTTTTCACCGCGTTCGCCTGCGGCGTCGCCATCGGCATCGAACGCCAGATGCGCCAGCGCACGGCCGGCCTGCGCACGATCACGCTCGTCGCGAGCGGCGCGTGCCTGTTCGTCACGCTCGGCGTGCTGACCGGCAACGGCGTCGCCGGCGTCACGCAGATCGCGGCCTACGTCGTGTCGGGCGTCGGCTTTCTCGGCGGCGGCGTGATCATGCGCGACAAGGGCTCGATCCAGGGCATCAACACGGCCGCGACACTCTGGTGCTCGGCCGCCGTCGGCGTGCTGTCCGGTTCCGGTCATTACGTGCCGGCGCTCGCCGGCACCGGCGTCGTGCTGCTCACCAATACGTTGTTGCGCAGTGTCAGCCAGGCGATCAACGCGACGCCGGTATCGAATGCCGATCTCGTGCGCGAATACCAGATCACCGTGATCTGCCTGGCTTCCGACGAAGTGCACATCCGCACGCTGCTGTCGAACGCGATGTATGCGAAGCCGCTGTCGTTCCAGAGCCTCACGAGCGAGGACGTGCCCGACCAGCCGGACCGGCTGAAGGTGACCGCGACACTGAAGCTGCATCCGAAGGATCAGCAGAAGCTCGAGCAGATCGCGAGCCGGATGAGCATGGAGAAAAGCATTTCCAGCGTGAGCTGGACCGCGAAGGAAGCGGAGCCGATGATGGAGTGAGCGGCCTGGCGGCAGCCGCATGTCGCGCTGCCGCCGTCACGCCCTGTCAGGGCGTCTCGATCAGCCCGGCCGAGATTGCCTTGACGACCGCCTGGACCTTGTTCGTCGCGCCCAGCTTCTCGAGGATGTTGTTGACGTGGAAGTTGACCGTTCGCTCCGAGATGCTGAGGATCTGGCCGATTTCGCACGCGGTCTTGCCTTCGGCCGTCCAGCACAGCACCTCGCGCTCGCGCGCGGTCAGCGTGACGCCCGCCGCCGGCGCCAGCTTCGGCACCACGAAGCGGCTCATCAGCGAATGCGACAGGTTCGCGAGCCAGTTCGTCTGCAACGTCAGCATGTTGATCTCGGCCGGCGTCAGCCGGTCGGCATGACGGGCGATACTCAGCAGACCGAACGCACCGCGGGCCGCCCAGCTCGACTGCGCGACGCCCACCGACAATCCGAAATCGCGCGCGTCCTGCCACAGCGGGCACGGTTCGATCCGGTCGACGTCCGGCCAGACGATCATGTTGGTGCTGAGCGCGCCGTCGCGAACCGTCGAGTCGATCTCGATGTAGTTCTGCGCCTGGTAGTGCGTCATCCAGCCGTCCGGATAGGTATTGAAGATCGCGACCGCCGGCTTCGAAACGGGCAGCGGGACGCGAATGCCGTAACAGCAGTATTCGAATCCCAGCCGTTTGGAATAGGCGGCGATCCGCTGGAAGAGCTGCTGCTCGTCTTCCGCGGCGCTGAATTGTTGATAGGCATCCTGCCAGCGCAGTTCCATTCATTCTCCGACGACGTCACGCTGTCATACTTGTCAGGTTCCAGCACCCGTTCGACGCTGATACATTCCGCGCATGACTTCACCTTTGCTGCACCCGGTCCCCGGCCCGTCCCCGGACGGCTACGTACGCCTGTCAGAAGGCGCACTCGCCGTGCTTGCGTTCGACCATGTCGCAAGCGGCCTCGACACATCGCTGCTTGAGGAATTGCGCGACAGCGCAATCGACGCTCGCCTCGCCGGCTATACCGAATGGCATCGCCCGGCCAGTGCCGGCGTCGCTTACGTGACGATCGGCTGGGACTGGTATCTCGACCGCGCGACGGGCGCGTTCGTGATCGCGGGCGGCGACGTCCGCAGCAACGTGATGGCCGTCGACGCCACCGGCACCGACATCGGCATGTTCCGCACAGCCGCCGCGCTCACCGCACGGCTCGCGTGCATCGACTGGCCCGCCGCTGTCGCGTCAGCCCTGCTCGGCCACAACGACGCCTATCATGCCGGTCCGACGCTCCAGTGACAACTGGCTGCGCATCTATTCCTCTGACAATTTACGCGATGCTGGCGCTCTTTATAAGCAAAAGCGCCACGGTTTTCAATCCCGTTGATCAAGAAACCGTTACCACGTCCTAAACGGCATCTTTCCGACGTCACCCTGTAAGAGTTACCAGTTACAGCCCCCTCGTGCTGCGCGATGTAATGCACGCATACAAAAGCACAGATCCGAGGACACCATGCGGACCTTCGTTCACGAAGAAGGGCGGTTGCCACACGAACTTGCAGCGGATCTCGGGCGCTATCGGCGCCGTGTGTTCGTCGAACAGCTTGGTTGGGCGCTCCCGTCGGCGAACGAGAACTTCGAGCGCGACCAGTTCGATCGCGACGATACCGTGTACGTGTTCGCGCGAAACGCCGACGGCGACATGTGCGGATGTGCGCGCCTGCTGCCGACGACGCGCCCGTACTTGCTGAATTCGCTGTTCGCCGACCTGATCGCCGAAGACATGCCGCTGCCGCAATCGGCCGCCGTCTGGGAGTTGTCCCGGTTCGCGGCAACCGACGACGAAGGCGGGCCGGGCAATGCCGAATGGGCCGTACGCCCGATGCTCGCGGCCGTCGTCGAATGCGCGGCGCAGCTTGGCGCGCGGCAGTTGATCGGCGTGACGTTCGCGAGCATGGAACGGCTGTTCCGCCGGATCGGCATACACGCGCACCGCGCAGGCCCGCCGAAGCAGGTGGACGGACGTCTGGTGGTCGCGTGCTGGATCGACATCGATCCGCAAACGTTTGCAGCGCTAGGAATCGAGCCGGGGCAGACCGCCCGGCAAGCCATCGCCGCCTGAACCGGAACGCGCGTTTCTGTCAGGACGGCATCGTAACGAAGGAGAATCAACGTGGACCAGTCTCAGGTCTTTCGCGCGATGATGCCCGGGTTGAGCGGGGAGACGAGCGTGTACCGCTGGAGCGAAGTGATGTAGATGTCGTCGTGCGCGAGCGCATGCGGACGCGGGCCGACGACCGACATCTCGCCCTTCAGCACGTTGATGAACTGCGGCAGCTCGTCGAGGCTCGTGCGGCGCAGGAACCG
>NZ_JAAGPB010000590.1:0-4650 GCF_017104585.1 Burkholderia sp. Ac-20392 | reverse complement strand
TGTACGAGTTCGTGAAGAACGACGACGGCAGCGATCGCCTGGTGATCAACGCGCAGAACTGCGTGCACTGCAAGACCTGCGACATCAAGGACCCGACGCAGAACATCGTGTGGGTCACGCCGGAAGGTGGCGGCGGGCCGAACTACCCGAACATGTAATTACCGAACGCGCCGCCACGAGCGGCGTGTTTTTTTAGCTGCCGCAAACGAAACGGGGCGCTGCTTGAAGCAGCGCCCCGTTTTGCATTCTCCGCGCAACGGACGGCGCGACGCGCAGCGCCCCACCCGCTTGCGTCAGGTCGCGCTGCCCGCGATCTTCGGCGTCGGCGTCTCGACGTCCCCGCACTGCGCGCGATGGCGCAGCGCATGATCGATCAGCACCAGCGCGAGCATCGACTCGGCAATCGGCGTCGCACGAATGCCGACGCACGGATCGTGACGGCCGAACGTTTCCACCGTCGCTTCGTCGCCGGTCTTCGTGATCGAACGGCGCGGCGTACGGATGCTCGAGGTCGGCTTGATCGCGATCGACACGGTGATGTCCTGCCCCGTCGAAATCCCGCCGAGCACGCCGCCCGCATGGTTGCCGACGAAACCGCCCGGCGTCAGCTCGTCGCCATGCACCGAGCCGCGCTGCGCAACGCTGTCGAAACCCGCACCGATCTCGACGCCCTTCACCGCGTTGATGCTCATCATCGCCTTCGCGATGTCCGCATCGAGACGGTCGAACACCGGCTCGCCCCAGCCGACCGGCACGCCCGATGCAACGACGTCGATGCGCGCGCCGATCGAATCGCCGTCCTTGCGCAGCGCATCCATGTACGCCTCGAGCTCCGGCACGACCGCCGCATTCGGCGAGAAGAACGGATTCTCGTGCACGTGCGACCAGTCGACGAACGGTACGTCGATCTCGCCGAGGCCGCTCATGAAGCCGCGCACCTCGACGCCGAAGCGCTCGCGCAGCCACTTCTTCGCGACCGCACCCGCGCCGACGATCGGCGCGGTCAGGCGCGCGGACGAGCGGCCGCCGCCACGGTAGTCGCGGATGCCGTATTTCTGCCAGTAGGTGTAGTCGGCGTGGCCGGGACGAAACGTCTCGACGATGTTGCCGTAGTCCTTGCTGCGCTGGTCGGTGTTGCGGATCAGCAGCGCGATCGGCGTGCCGGTGGTCACGCCTTCGAACACGCCCGACAGGATCTCGACTTCATCGGCCTCCTGCCGTTGCGTCACGTGACGCGACGTGCCGGGCTTGCGACGATCGAGCTCGACCTGGATGTCGGCTTCGGTCAGCCCCATTCCCGGCGGGCAGCCGTCGATCACGCAGCCGATCGCGGGACCGTGCGATTCGCCGAAGGTCGTGACAGTGAAAAGCGTGCCGAGGGTATTGCCGGACATGATGGAACCGCCCAAAGAGAAATGGGCAAACCGATGCGCTGCCCGGGCCGCTGGCAGGCCGATCGTTTGCCGGTCGAGAAAAAGAGGTAAGCCGCTATTATGCCAGCCGTCCCGTGCCTGCGGGCCGTGTGAACCGTTCGGACCACACCGGCCGGCCACGGGAACGGCCCGGAGCGACGATCGCCGCCCCACGCCACGCCGGTCGAACGGGCCGGTTCGCGGTGGTCATTACAGCCCTGGGCAATACCGCCGGGCCCGCCCCGCCTACTTCCGCGCGCCGCGCAGTTCGGTGACCGCGGCCTGCAACGACTCGGGCGTCGCGACCGACGCCGGGATCGGCTCGCCGACCGCCAGCGTCAGCCGGCTCATCACGCCGCGCTTGATGGGTCGCGGCATCCGCGCATCGGAATGCCGCGAAAAATAGCTGCCCCACAGCCCGCGCAGCGCCATCGGAATCACCGGCGCCGGCGTGCGACCCAGGATTTCCATGATGCCGTGGTGGAACGTGTTGATGTCGCCCGTCTTCGTCAGCTTGCCTTCCGGGAAGATGCACACGAGTTCGCCTTCTTTCAACGCGGCCTCGCATGCGTCGTACGCACGCGCGAGCATCGCGGGATCCTCGTGGCGCGGTGCGATCGGGATCGCCTTCGCATGCCGGAACACCCAGCTCGCGAAGCGCGTCTTGAAGATCCGGTGATCCATCACGAAACGGATCGGGCGCGGGCTCGCGGCCGCCAGCACCAGCGCGTCAACGTAGCTGACGTGGTTGCACACGAGCACGGCCGCCCCTTCCGCCGGGATCCGCTCCGCATGCACAAGGCGAATCCGGTAGAAGGTGTGCACCAGCACCCATGCGACGAAGCGCAGCAGGAACTCGGGCACGAGCAGATAGATATACGTGGCGACGATCACGTTCAGGAGCGCCGTGACGAGGAACAGGCCGGGGATGTCGACACCGGCCTTGGTCAGCCCCATCGCCATCACGGCCGACAGGATCATGAACAACGCGTTCAGGATGTTGTTCGCGGCGATGATCCGCGCGCGGTGCGTCGGTGCACTGCGGCTCTGGATCAGCGCGTACAGCGGCACGCTGTAGAAGCCGCCGAACATCGCCAGCAGGAACAGGTCGGCCAGGATGCGCCAGTGGCGCGCACCGGCCAGGAATTCGCCGACCGACAGCAGATGGCCGGGCGACGGCAGCGCGTGGCTGGCGAAATACAGCTCGATCGCGAATACGCTGATGCCGATCGAGCCGAGCGGCACGAGGCCGATTTCGACGCGTCGCTGCGACAGCCGTTCGCACAGCAACGAGCCGAGGCCGATGCCGACCGAGAACGTCGCGAGCAGGATCGTGACGACGTCGGGGCTCGCGGACAGCACGTCCTTCGCGAAATTGAAGAACGACGTGAGGAACGTCGCGCCGACGAACCACAGCCACGAGATGCCGAGCAGGCTCAGGAACACGGTGCGGTTCTGGCGTGCGAGCCCGAGGTTGCGCCAGGTCTCGCTGACCGGATTCCAGTTGATCACGAGATCGGGCTGCGGTGCCGGCGTGGACGGCACGCGCTGCGCGACGAACCGCCCTGCGACCGCGATGACGACGACACTCACCGCGAGCACGCGCTCGCCGGCGCCCTCGATGCCCGCCGCCGCACCGCCGATGATCGTGCCGATCAGGATCGCGATGAACGTGCCCATCTCGACAAGGCCGTTGCCGCCGACCAGCTCATGTTCGCCGAGATGCTGCGGCAGGTACGAATACTTGACGGGCCCGAACAGCGTCGAGTGCATCCCCATCATGAACGTGCACAGATAAAGCAACGGTGCGCTGTGCATGACGAAGCCGGCCGCGCCGACCAGCATCAGCACGATCTCGAAGGTTTTCACGAAACGCGTGAGGGTCGCCTTGTCGTACTTGTCGGCGATCTGGCCGGACGTCGCCGAGAACAGCACGAACGGCAGGATGAAGATCGCGGAAATCAGGAACGCCGCCGTCTTCGCATCGACGCCGGCGAACCGCGCGGTGTGATAGGTGACGAGCGACGTGAAGCCGATCTTGAAGACGTTGTCGTTCAGCGCACCGAGGAACTGGGTCGTGAAGAACGGCGCGAAACGGCGCTCGCGCAGCAGGTCGAACTGCGACGCGTGCGCGTGCCGTTCGCCACGCTGCCCGGAAGTGGCTTGCGTTTGATCGCTCATGCGG
This sequence comes from Burkholderia sp. Ac-20392, assembly GCF_017104585.1. Classification (NCBI taxonomy): domain Bacteria; kingdom Pseudomonadati; phylum Pseudomonadota; class Betaproteobacteria; order Burkholderiales; family Burkholderiaceae; genus Burkholderia; species Burkholderia sp. Ac-20392. Next base: position 1,053 of record NZ_JAAGPB010000590.1, on the reverse strand, counting down.
AATGCGCGCGCGCCGTCTGGGCGACGCTGCGCGGGCCTCGTGTGGTCATTGAAAAAAAGGCGGCGCAGGACAAACCTGCGCCGCCGCGTGCCAGGTGGCCGCGCCCGCGCATGACGGCGACGGGCGCGGCGTGGTTCACGACTTGTGCGCTTCGGCTTCCGATTCCGGCCAGTCGCGGATGTACGCCTTCAGCATCCGGTTCTCGAAGCTCTGCGCCTCGACGACCGTCTTCGCGACGTCGTAGAACGAAATGACGCCCATCAGCACCTTCTTGTCGAGCACCGGCATGTAGCGCGCATGGCGCTCGAGCATCATCCGGCGCACTTCGTTGACGTCCGTTTCCGGCGTGCACGTAAGCGGCTCGTCCATCACCTTGCGCACCTGCACGTCGCCGATCGCGCCGCCGTTCACGTGCAGACGCAGGATGATCTCGCGGAACGTCAGCATCCCCACGAGATCGCCGTACTCCATCACCACGAGCGAACCGATATCGTGCTCGGCCATCGTATCGACCGCTTCGCGCAGCGGCATATCGGGCGTCACCGTAAACAGCGTGTTGCCCTTCACTTTCAGAATATCGCTGACGCGCATCGTAGTCCCCTCATGCTTGAATGCAAAACCTCTTTCGATCCTATCGGAAAGCCTGTCAAAAGGAAAGCGCGGGCCCGTGCGGCGGGCCGCCCCCCGCTTGCGGAAGCGGACTGCCGGCAGCACAATGGCCCCATGAACAGCGGCCAGAGGAGACGTCCATGGCGCATACGCATTCGGAGCAATTCGCCAGCTTCGCCGATTTCTACCCGTATTACCTGAACGAACACCAGAACCTGACGTCGCGGCGGCTGCACTTCATCGGCTCGCTCGGCGTGATCGGCTGCGTCGCGATGGCGATCGCGACCGGCAACTGGCTGTGGCTGCCGGCAGCCATCGTCTGCGGCTACGGGTTCGCGTGGGTCGGACACTTCTTCTTCGAGAAGAACCGCCCGGCCACGTTCCGGCACCCGATCTACAGCCTGATGGGCGACTGGGTGATGTTCAAGGACATCTGCACCGGCA
>NZ_JAAGPB010000054.1:0-29838 GCF_017104585.1 Burkholderia sp. Ac-20392 | reverse complement strand
GCCGCTGGAGCCGCTGGAGCCGCCCGGCGTCAGCGACGGATCCCACGGATTCGACGTGCGGCCATGCAGGTCGTTGTCGGTGAACCAGCGGTACGAAAACGCCGGCGCGTTGCTGCGCCCGATCACGATCGCGCCGGCCTTGCGCAGGTTCGCGGTCACCGGGCTGTCCTCGTGCGCGACCAGGTCCGAAAACGCGCGCACGCCGTTGGTGGTCGCATATCCGGCCGTGTCGACGTTGATCTTCACGGTCACCGGCACGCCGTGCAGCGGGCCGACCGGCGCGCCGCGCGCGATCGCGGCATCCGCATCCGACGCGGCCTGCAACGCGCTGTCGGCCATCACGTCGACGATCGCGTTGATGCGGGGGTTCACCGCGTCAAGCCGCTGCAGACAGCTGCGCGTGAGTTCGGTGGCCGACACGTCGCGACGCGCGACGCGCTCGGCCATCTCGGCCGCGCTGAGACGCCACAATTCCTGGGTCATGGGTTGCTCCTCGTTGATCTCGATGGTTGTCCTGAACCGGCCGCGCGTTACGCGCCCGGCTGTCCGGCCTGCGGTGCGTGCGACGCATAGATCTTGCGGCACGTTTCGACGACTTCCCACGTGCCGCGAAAACCCGGCGGAATCACGAACCGGTCGCCCGCGCGCAGCACACGCTCGCGGCCGTCCGCATCGCGCACGATCGCGACGCCGCTCAGCATCTCGCAATACTCCGACTCGTCGTACTCGATCGTCCAGCGGCCGGGCGTGCATTCCCAGATCCCGCAGCTGAACTGCCCGCACGGGCTGATGTAGTGATGCGACAGCGTCTGCAGCGGATTGCCGTCGAGCAGCAGCCCGCTCGGCACGCGGCTCTGCGTGAGCTTCGCCGGCGCCCGCATCAGGTCGACGAGATTCGTGATGTTGGTCATGAGTGCCTCCAGGGCATGAGTGATTCGAAACGTTTCAGTGCCGCGCGGCCGGGCGAGCCGACCCGCGCGGGTCAGAGCAGGTCCATCATCCGGTGCCAAGTCATCGCGAGCGCCAGCATCGGCGTGCGCAGCGCGCGCCCGCCCGGAAAGTCGCGATGGCGAATCCGGCCGAACAGGTCGAAGCGCGCGGCCTGTGCATCGATCGCTTCCGCGATCAGCCGCCCCGCCAGGCCCGTCACGTTGACGCCGTGCCCGGAAAAGCCCTGCGCGAAATACACGGTCGGCTCGAGCCGGCCGAAATGCGGCGCGCGATTCATCGTCGCGTCGATCAGCCCGCCCCACGCGTAGTCGATCCGCACATCGGCCAGCTGCGGGAACGTCTTCAGCATGTCGCGCCGCATCGCGGCCGCGAGGTCGCGCGGCGTGTTCGTCGAGCTGCTGGCCTTGCCGCCCCACAGCAGCCGGCGGTCGCGCGTCAGCCGGAAATAGTCGAGCGCCGAATTGGTGTCGCAGATCGCCGCATCGGCGGGCATCGTCTCGGCCGCGCGTGCGTCGCCGAGCGGCTCCGTCGCGATCAGGTACGTCGCGACCGGAATGATCTTGCGCGCGAGTGCCGGTGCAAGCTGCCCCAGGTATGCATTGCAGGCCAGCACGACATGACGGGCATCGACGTGTCCGCGTGCGCACGTGACCCGGTGATACGGCGCGGCGCGATCGAGCGCAATCGCGGGCGTGTCCTCGTGGATCGTCACGCCGGCTTCGCGCGCCGCCCGCGCGAGGCCGAGCGTGTAGTTCAGCGGATGCAGGTGGCCGCTGCCTTCGTAGCGGAGGCCGCCGACGTAACGATCCGACGCGACGAAGCGATGCATGTCGGCGCGCTCGATGAATTCGTAGCCGCGATAGCCGAAGCGGCTCGCCGCGGTATCGCGCCATACACGCAGCCCATCGAGATGGCGCGGCTTGTTCGCGGCGGTCACGAAGCCGGAGGTCAGGTCGCAATCGATGCCGTACCGCTCGACCCGCTGCCGGACGATCTCGACCGACTCCAGCCCCATCGCCCAGACGCGCCGCACGTCGTCCTCCGGCAGGTAGGCCGAGAACGTATCGATGTCGCACGCGTACCCGGCGATCAGCTGGCCGCCGTTGCGCCCGCTCGCTCCCCAGCCGATCCTCGACGCCTCGACGAGCACCACCGAATGGCCGCGCTCGGCGAGCTCGAGTGCCGCGGACAGGCCCGTGAGCCCGCCGCCGATCACGCAGACGTCGGCCGTCACGGCCCCGTCGAGCGACGGATGCCGCGCACGGCTGTTGGCCGTCGCTGCATAGTAGGACTGAACATGTTGCTGGTTTTCGAACTTGAGCATATGCAAGACTCGCGAACGGCGTCGCGTCAGAACGCGTAGATGAGTTGGGTGGCGAGCAGGTCGTTCGACTTCTCGTACGACCCGTCGTGACGCAGGAAGACCTTGTTGCTCGCCCAGTCGTGCCGGTATTCGACCTTCACCGTCACTTGCTGGGTCGGGTAGAACAGCAGGTCGAACGCGGCGGCCTGCCGCGTCGCGCCCTTGCACTCGAAGCCGACGCCGCCGGTCGCCTTCGACATCGCGAGGCAGTCGGCATCGATGCCGAAGCCGTTGTACGGATCCATCCCGTTGCCGTTCAGGCCGATCGACGATCCGCCGCCGCCGTTCTTCCGGTTCACGAGCAGGTCGTAGCGCAGCGTCGCGCCCATGCGGCCGACCACCGGCGCGTTGAACTTGCGGTGCGCGAGCAGCGACAGCCCGAACCACTGCGCGAGCCCGCCGTTGAACGCGCCGTGCTGCTGCTGGCCGTAGTCGAACTCGGCGTTGTACTGCGCGTCGGCGAGCGTGTAGGTCGCATCGGCTTCGCCGAAGAAGAACGCGCCATATGCGCTCGGCGCGTTGCCGCCCACGCCGTAGCGCACGTTGCCGGTCGCCGGATCGACCGCGCTCGGCAGCGTCTGCCGGCCGATGCTGATCGAGCCGCCGACGTCGAGCGCGCTGCCGCGCAGGTAATCGACGCGTGCGGTAAAGGTCGGCACCTTGTTGCTGGTCGTGATCGGGTCGCCGAGCGCGTTGACGCCGGTTTGCGTGACCGCGCCCGCGCTGCGGAACTGCTCGTTGCCGACGAAGAACTTCCACGCCCAGTGGCCGTCCGCGCTCTGGTAGTTGAGGCCCGCGCCGATCGACGAGCCCGGATCGGAGAAGTCGTACAGCAGGTTGTGCGTGAGCGTGAGCATCTGGCTCGACTGCTGGTACTCGTAACCGGCGAAGCCCGTCACGAGCCCGCCGGTGAGCGCCGTCGTGCCCGACAGCGGCACGGTCAGGACAGCCGTGTTGATGATATCCAGGCCGCTCGCGCCGCTGCCCGTCATCATCGACAGGCCCGCGCCGCGGTTCGGCATCAGCGTGATTTCCGCGGACGGCGCAGTCGGCCCGACGCCGAACGTCTTCTTGATGTCGAGGAATACATCGCCGAACGTGCTGTTGTAGTAGGTGTACGCGTTCTCGTGGTTCGCGAACTGGAACGACGACGTGCCGGCCCCCCGGTTGTAAACGTAGGTCGGGTCGAGGTAGCCCGTCACCGACAGCCCGGCGATCGGGCCCGTGCGCGCGGCATCGGTCAGCGAATCGACCTTCAATTGCTGGTTCGCGACCTGCTGCCGGATGTCCGACACATCATCGTTGGTCAGCACGGCAGGCGCCTGCCCGTAGCCGGGTGTGGACGGGTCAGCCGCCGCGCCGGTCGCCACGTTGGAGGCGACCGGTGCAACCGAAGGCTTCGCGCCGAGCTGCGACTGCAGCGCGCTCATCTGCCGTTGCAGCACCGCGATCTGCTGCTGCAGCGTCCGGATCTGGTCGGTGCTCGAGTTCGCCGCGGCCAGCCCCGGCAGCGCTCCGGCGATCAGCGCGCAGAGCATCTTCTTTTTCATGGAATGTCTCCTTGTCGTTCGTCACTTCGTGGGATGCGGGATGCGGTCGTGCAGCGGCGGCGCGGCCGGCGGGCGCGCGGGTGGCATCGCGGAGGGCGACGCACGGGTGTCGGATGCCTCGGACGAAGACGCCGCGTGCCACATCCGCGTGTCGCGCGCCTGCCGCCGCTCGCGGGCCAGCATCGCGCGGTTCACGACGACCACGCCGATCGTCACGACCGTGATGAACACCGTGGCGAGCGCATTCATCTCCGGGTTGAGCCCCATCCGCACGCGGGAGAACACGACGAGCGGCAGCGTCGTCGACCCGGGGCCCGACAGGAACGCGGACAGGATCACGTCGTCGATCGACACCGTGAACGCGAGCAGCCAGCCGGACACCAGCGCCTGCGCGATCAGCGGCAGCGTGATCACGAAGAACACCTTCCACGGCCGCGCGCCGAGATCGAGCGCGGCTTCCTCGATCGAGCGGTCGAGCTCCTTCACGCGCGATTGCACGATCACCGCGACGAACGACAGGCACAGCATCACGTGGCCGATCCAGATCGTCAGCCAGCCGCGCCCGGCCGGCCAGCCGAAGGTCTGCTGCATCGCGACGAACAGCAGCAGCAGCGAGATGCCCTGGATCACTTCCGGAATCACGAGCGGCGCGTTGATCATCGCGGCATACAGCGTGAAGCCGCGAAAGCGCCCCATGCGGGCGAGCACGAAGCCGGCCCAGGTGCCGATCGCGACCGACGCAGTGGCCGTCAGCAGCGCGATCTTCAGCGACAGCCACGCGGCCGTGAGCAGTTCGTCGTCGTGCAGCAGCGCGCCGTACCACTTCAGCGAGAAGCCCGACCACACCGTCACCAGCTTCGATGCGTTGAACGAGTAGACGACCAGGCTGACGATCGGGATGTACAGGAACAGGAAGCCCGCGCCCAGCACGCACGCGGACAGGATGCGATTCGCGCGGTTCATGGCCTGGCCTCCGCTTCGGTCTGGCTGTAATGGAGCAGCGCCATCGGCACGAGCAGCAGCAGCACCATCGTCACCGTCACCGCGGACGCCATCGGCCAGTCCATGTTGTTGAAGAACTCGTCCCACATCACGCGCCCGAGCATCAGCGTGTTCGCGCCGCCGAGCAGCTCGGGGATCACGTATTCGCCGACCGCCGGGATGAACACGAGCAGGCTGCCCGCGACGATGCCGTTCCTCGACAACGGCAGCGTGATGCGCCAGAACGCGGACCACGGCGTCGCACCGAGATCGTTCGCGGCCTCGAGCAGCGTGAGGTCCATCTTCACGAGGTGCGCATACAGCGGCATCACCATGAACGGCAGGTACGAATAGACCATCCCGATGTAGACGCCCGCGTCGGTGTGATACAGCCGCAGCGGCGTCGCGATCACGCCGAGCGCCGCCAGCACGTGGTTCAGCAGCCCGTCGTCCTTCATGATCCCGACCCACGCATAGACGCGGATCAGGAACGACGTCCAGAACGGCAGCATCACGGCCATCATCAGCAGGTTGCGACGGGCCGGCGCCGAACGCGCAATGAAGTACGCGATCGGGTAGCCGGCCAGCAGGCACATCAGCGTCGATGCGGCGGCCATCTTCAGCGAGCTGACGTAGGTGTTCAGGTACAGGTCGTCCTGCAGCAGCAGCGCGTAATGCTTCAGCGACAGCACGACCTGCACGGTGCCCGCCTCCAGCCGCGCAAGCGCGGTGTACGGCGGGATGCCGAGCATCTGGTCGGCGAAGCTGATCTTCAGCACCAGCACGAACGGCAGTGCGAAGAACACGGCAAGCCACAGGAACGGCACGCCGATCGCGACGCTGCGGCCCGACGGCAGGAAGCGCGACAACATCGCGAAGCGGCCCGGACGGGCGCGGTTTGCGCCGGCGCTCGCGGCGCCGGTCGGCACCGGCGCGGACGGATTGGAAGCGGAGGTTCTCATCGTGGCGTCCTCACTGCGTCAGCACGACGCCGCTGGCCGGCGACCACGACACGAACACGTCGTCGTTCCACGCCGGTGCGTTGTCGTTCATCAGGTGCGAGCTCGACAGGTTCGACACCACCGTCTTGCCGCTCGGCAAGCGCACGTGATACAGCGAGTAGCTGCCCATGTACGCGATGTCGGTCACGACGCCGCGCGCCCAATTGTGTTTTGAACCCGGCTTCTCGCGCGACACGTGAATGCGTTCCGGGCGCACCGAGATGCCGACCGGCATCCCGAGCGGGCCCGTCACGCCGTGGTTCACATGCATGCGCGCTTCGAGGTCGTCGCTTTCGACGAAGATGTGATCGGGTTCGTCTTCGACCACGCGGCCTTCGAACAGGTTGGTCGAGCCGATGAATTCGGCCGAGAAGCGGCTGTTCGGGTATTCGTAGACTTCGCCGGGCGAGCCGATCTGCACGATCTTTCCCTCGCTCATCACCGCGAGGCGGGTCGCCATCGTCATCGCCTCTTCCTGGTCGTGCGTGACCATCACGCAGGTCACGTCGACCTGCTCGATGATGTTCACGAGTTCGAGCTGGGTCTTCTGGCGGATCTTCTTGTCGAGCGCGGACATCGGCTCGTCGAGCAGCAACAGCTTCGGGCGCTTCACCAGCGAACGGGCGAGCGCAACGCGCTGCTGCTGGCCGCCCGAGAGCTGATGCGGCTTGCGCTTCGCGTATTTGCTCATCTGCACGAGCGCGAGCGCATCGGCCACGCGCTCCTTGATTTCATTCTTCGGCGTGCCTTCCTGCTTGAGGCCGAATGCGACGTTCGATTCGACCGTCATGTGCGGGAACAGCGCGTACGACTGGAACATCATGTTCACCGGCCGGCGGTACGGCGGCAGCGAAGCAAGATCCTCGCCGTCGACGAAGATCTTGCCGGACGTAGCCGTCTCGAGCCCGGCGAGCATGCGCAGCAACGTCGACTTGCCGCAGCCGGAGCTGCCGAGCAGCGCGAACAGCTCGTTCTTCTGGATCGTCAGGTTCACGTTGTCGACGGCCGTGCTGTCGCCGAATTTCTTCACGACGTTCTCGATGCGCACGAATGCGTGCGCATCGCGCCGGGCGTCGGCCGCAACCGACGCGGCAGGGAGCGTATGGATCATCGTCGTCTCCCTCAACCGCCCGACTTCAGCTGCAGCCACAGACGGTTCTGCATCCGCGCGATGTCGGCGCTGCGCGGCATCGCGAGCGACGTCTTCGCGATCGTCGCGTCGGACAGGTAGATGCTCGGGTCCTGCACGATCGCCGGTGTCACGAACGGGCGCGCGGCCTTGTTGGCGCTCGGGTAGAAAATCTCGTTCGTGATCGCCGCGTTGGTCTTCGGGTCCTCGATGTAGTTGATCCACTTCAGTGCGGCTTCCGGATGCGGCGCATCCTTCGGGATCGCCATCACGTCGAACCACAGCAGGCCGCCTTCCTTCGGATTCACATAGCGGATCTCGTACGAGCGCTTCGCGTCGAGCGTGCGCCGCCGCGCGATGCCGACGTCGCCCGACCAGCCGAGCACGACGCACACGTCGTTGTTCGCCAGGTCGTCCGCATAGCCGGCCGAGCTGAACTGCGTGACGTACGGGCGGATCTTCTTCAGCACGTCGTAGGCGGCCTGGTAGTCGGCCGGGTTCTTGCTCTCGGGATCCTTGCCCATGTACTGCAGCGCCGCCGCGAACGCGGCGTCCGGTGCGTCGAGCAGCGAGATGCCGCAGCCTTTCAGTTTTGCCGCGTTCGCCGGGTCGAACAGCAGCGCCCAGCTGTCGGTCGGTGCGGTGTCGCCAAGGCGCTTCCTGACCGCCTCGACGTTGTAGCCGATCCCCGTCGTGCCCCACGCCCACGGCACGCCGTACTGGTTGCCCGGATCGGCCTTCGCGACCATCTTCATCAGCACCGGATCGAGGTTCGCGAGATTCGGCAGCTTCGACTTGTCGAGCTTCTGGTACACGCCGGCCTGGATCTGCTGCGCGAGATAGTTCGACGTCGGCACGACGATGTCGTAGCCCGAGCTGCCTGCGAGCAGCTTCGTCTGCAACGTATCGTCGCTGTCGTAGCTGTCGTAGCGCACCTTGATGCCCGACTGCTTCTCGAAGGTGGGTACCGTGTCCTTCGCGACGTACTCCGACCAGTTGTACACGTTCAGGTTGGTGTCGCCGGCATGGACAGACAGGCTGGCCGCGACGGCCAGCGCCGCCGACGTGACGCGCGCGGCGCGCAACGCCGGTTGACGACGGATACGGATACGCATGGGGATTCTCCTTGTGATGGGGATCGGCCGTTGCGCCCGGTCCGGGTCCGGACTCGCGTCAACGCCGTCAAGCGGTGTTCAGCACAAGGGTCAATGTAGAGATCGCGGCCGCCAGCGTCAGTCCCGAAAACCGGGACAAACGGCGACGTCGATTCCAGCCGTTTGGGTAGATTCCCGCGTAGGCAGTCGAAAATATTCGTGATACCTGTAGCGCCACCTGAAAATCTTCGACACACGACGTCATGAGCGCTGCGCTGCCCGCCCCCGATCTCCCGCTGAGCCACGTCGCGTTCGTGACCGAAACGCTGGGCGACATCGCACAAGCCGTCGGGACGCCGCAGTTCATGCGCGCCGTCTACGACACGCTCGTGCGCTACGTCGATTTCGACGCCGTGCATCTCGACTACGAGCGCAGCGCGTCTTCCGGCCGGCGCAGCGTCGGCTGGATCGGCAGTTTCGGCCGCGAGCCCGAGCTGGTCGCGCAGGTGATGCGCCACTACTACCGCAGCTATGCGAGCGACGATGCAACGTACGCGGCGATCGAAACCGAAAACGACGTGCAGTTGCTGCAGGTGTCCGCGCAGCGCGTGGCGAGCGAGCTGCGCCATCTGTTCTTCGATGCCGGCGACATTCACGACGAATGCGTGATCGCCGGCGTGACGGGCGGCACGCGCTACTCGATCTCGATCGCACGCTCGCGGCGGCTGCCGCCGTTTTCGCTGAAGGAGCTGAGCCTGCTGAAGCAGCTTTCGCAAGTCGTGCTGCCGCTGGCGTCCGCGCACAAGCGCCTGCTCGGCGCAATCTCGGCGGACGACGCGCCACGCGACGAACTCGATCTCGACCTCGTCGCGCAATGGCTGCCGGAATGGCAGGAGCGCCTGACCGCGCGCGAGATGCACGTCTGCGCGTCGTTCATCCAGGGCATGACGTCGGCGGCTATCGCGCAATCGATGGGGCTCAAGACGTCCACCGTCGACACGTATGCGAAGCGCGCGTTCGCGAAACTCGGCGTCGATTCACGCCGGCAACTGATGACGCTCGTGCTGAGAAACGCGTCGCGGCGGCACGACGCATAGCATCCCTGCGCACCGGTCGCCAGCCAGTTGCGCGCGCATCCATCCTCGCGCCGCCTCATAACGATCCGACAATTTATTGGTTCCCTTGACGATGCGCCGTCCGTATCGTTCACCGACTCGTCAGACCATTCGACCAACGGGGGAATCCAACAATGAAACAGATCCGTTCATTCGCACTGCTCGCGCTGCCGGCCGCGCTCTATGCCGCCGGCGCGCACGCACAAAGCAGCGTCACGCTGTACGGCATCGCCGATGCGGGCATCGCGTACGTGCACAACGCGCAGAACGCGAACGGCAGCAATGCGTCGAGCCTCGTCAAGTTCAGCAGCGGCAACCTGTCGGGCAGCCGCTGGGGGCTGCGCGGCACCGAGGATCTCGGCGGCGGCCTGGCCGCGCTGTTCCAGCTCGAGAACGGCTTCAACATCGGCACGGGCGCGCTCGGCCAGGGCGGACGCGAATTCGGCCGCAAGGCCGTCGTCGGCCTCGCGAGCAGCACGTACGGCACCGTGACGCTCGGCCGCCAGTACGATCCGGTCGTCGATCTCGTGCAGGGCCTCACGCAAGACAACTATTTCGGCGGCGTGTTCGCGACGCCGGGCGACCTCGACAACTACGACAACAGCCTGCGCGTCAGCAACTCCGTGAAATACACGAGCCCGCTGATCTCGGGCTTCCAGTTCGAAGGCCTGTACGGCTTCGGCGGCGTCGCGGGCGCCACCGGCAGCGGCCGTACGTACAGCTTCGGCGCAAGCTACGCGAACGGCCCGCTGTCGCTCGGCGCCGGCTTCTTCTACGCGAACGGCGGCTCCTCCGTCGCGAACGGCGTGCGCACGTGGTCGAGCAGCTCGGACACGCTGTTCAACACCGTGATCAACCAGGGCTTCTCGAGCGCGAAGTCGATCCAGATCGTGCGCGTGGCGGGCCAGTACGTGGCCGGGCCCGCCACCTTCGGCCTCGCGTATTCGAATACGCAGTACGGCGCGGACACGCTGTCGGCGTTCAGCCAGAACGCGAAGTTCAACAACGGCTCGGCGTTCTTCAACTGGCAGTTCTCGCCGGCGCTGCGCGCGGGCGTCGGCTACAACTACACGTCGCTGACGGGGCCGAGTTCCGCGCACTACAACCAGGTCAACCTCGGCGCGGACTACGCGCTGTCGAAGCGCACCGACCTGTATGCGCTGTTCGGCTACCAGAAGGCGAGCGGCAACACGCTCAACGCGAACGGCGCGGTCGTGAAGGCCGCCGCGTCGGTCGGCTCGTACGGCGTGAACTCCGGCACCGATACGCAGGAACTCGCGATCGTCGGGATTCGCCACAAGTTCTGATCGCGTCGCCGCGCGGCGGCAATGACAACGACGACATTCGGCAGGCGCGCACCGCGGTGCGCGCCTGCTGCGTTTACACTCTCGCGATCCCGTTCCGCACGATACAAGGAGGCCGGCATGCTGACCGTTTGGGGGCGCCGCAATGCATTCAACGTCCAGAAGGTGATGTGGCTCGTCGACGAGCTTGCGCTCGCGCATCGGCACGTGCCGGCCGGCGGGCAGTTCGGCGTGCTCGATACGCCCGCTTTTCTCGCGATGAACCCGCACGGGCGCGTACCGGTGATCGACGACGGCGGCACGGTCGTCTGGGAATCGCACAGCATCCTGCGCTACCTCGCCGCGCGTTACGGACGCCCCGGCTTCTGGCACGACGACCCGGCCGAACAGTCGCGCGCCGACCGCTGGATGGACTGGTCGCAAACCACGCTGCAGCCGACGTTCCTGAACGGCGTGTTCCGCGGCTACTTCCGGACGCCGCCCGAGCAGCGCGACACGGCGCGCGTCGAGCAAAGCATCGCGCAGTGCGCGCAGCACTTCCAGGCGCTCGATGCGGCGCTGGCCGGGCAGCCGTTTCTCGCGGGCGATTCAATCACGCTCGCCGACATCGCGGCCGGCACGCACCTGTATCGCTACTTCGAACTCGACATCGCGCGGCCGGACATCCCGCACGTGCAAGCGTGGTACGAACGGCTGAAAGCGCGGCCCGCGTATCGCACGCACGTGATGATTCCGTTCGACGACTTGCGCGGGCGGCTCGACTAGGCATCGTGCCGGCCGCCCTGTTCCGGAAGTTCGCCGTGACCGGCGGGGTCGCGTGCTACCTGATCGCCGGTCTACTGCTTCGCGTGCCGAGGCTCGCATCGATCCCGTAGATGCGGCCTCAGTGTCGCCGCATTCCACCGAATCCGCTCACGCCGCCAAACTGACGCATGCCGCCGAATCCGTGGCTGGCGGTGCCAGCCGGGAACGCGCCGTGGTGAAAACCGGCGCCGACCGGCATGCCGAAGCGGCGATGCTCCGTCCCGTTGAAGTGGACGACGTGATCGAAGTGGTGGAAATGGTGAAAGTGGTGGAAGCGATCGACGAAGACGAAGCCCACGCCTGCGCCGATGAAAAGCGGCGGCCCCCAGTACCACAGGTCGGCATACGGATAGTCCGCCGCCGGATACCATAGAACGCTACCATCGGGACTCTGCACGAACTGCCATGTGCCATCGTCCTGCAGGCACGCACGCCCGACGATTTGCTGCTCCGTGCCGTCGATGTTCGCTTGCGCGACGACCGCCCGGCAGTTCGTCGTCTCGTCCGCCAGATCGTCGTACGTTTGCGCGAACACCGCCGCGGAACAGCCGAGACAGACGATGCCTATCCCGGATCGAAACCAGTTGCACATGATCGGCTCCTGCCTGATTGCCCCCGACCACTCGATCGCGCGCGCCGCTGGCGGCGCCCGGCCGCTCGGATTGCTTGCGCACGATTCATCACGCGGCGCTACGTGCCGCCGCTTCGTACAGGGTCTCCTGACGGCTAAACGATGCAGCGCGCCGGCTTATTCCAGGGGTCGGGTGCGAATGATCGATGCGGGAACCCGCTTCTCCCGACCTAGCGCCTGGCGAAGCGGTAGGCCGCCGCTGCCGTGATCCCGAATACCAGATGGGCCACGAGCGTGATCGCGCCACGAACCGGGATGAACCACGGGAAGATCGCGGTGAAGGCGTACAGGTTGACGCCGTACAGGATGAGGCCGAACGCGCCGCCCGCGACGAGCGCGGCCGCGCGCGACAGGTTGCGAATCGCCTTCGCCAGCACGGCCGCGTAGGTCAGCGACAGCGCCAGATGTACGAGGGTCGCGACCGCCATGACGAGCGGATCGAAGCCGACCGACGCGCCGAGCACGCCGCGCCCCATCACGATCGCGGCCGTGAGGCGTGAGTCGCGCAACAGGTTCCCGATCGCGTCGTCGCCGACGATCGGCCAGAGCAGCAACTCGACGACGGTCGAACCGGCCGCCGCACCGAATGCGGCCCAGAGAACCGGGACGAAACCGGCTCGTTTCAATTGGCGCTCCCGCCGCACCCGGCCGATGCATCGAAGCGGCATGCGTCCCACCCGCTCCGATTCCGGTCGGGCGAGGCATGCCCGCAATGCCGAACCGGGCGGCCACGCAAAATTACGACGCCCCTTCGCAATCCGACCAGTACGCGAAAGGATCGCGATGTTTCGGATAGTTCTCGTCCAGCCATTTCAGCAACGTCGCCCGCGCATTGTCCATGTCGGCTTTCAGCGACGAGGTCGTCAGTTCATGCACTTCGATGGATTTTTCGCGATCAATTACGAAACAGTTCCAGTCGGGGCCGTCGAGATCCGGATCGTCGGATGCCTTCGACGACTTGCCCCAGCCAAATCCCTTGCGTGCGTCAATGTAGTACCGCGGATGCACTTTCAGATACGACATCTCGCCGCCCTGCAGGCTGCTCTCCGCGCGCAGCACGTCGTGTCCGTCGACGATCTGCGTGACTTCCGGAAGCCGGCGCGCGCGCCATCCGGCGGGCAGCGTCGCGATGGCCTTGACGCTGTCGTACATCCCCCACTCCAGCCCCCACGCTTCGGCCATGCGCTTCATGAATGCGTTCGCATTCGGATAGCCGCGCAACTGGATCCGGGTCGACAGCGTGACTTCGATACCGCTGCGCCCGCCGGTGCCGGCGGATGCGTCGTCTGCGCTCGCTTCGAACGGATTGCCCGGACGCGACGCGCGCGTCGCATCCGCGGGCGCCATGCCCGAAAACAGCTGGTCGAGCGCGGCACGCGCTTTCGACGACTTGTCCGGCTTGTTCATTGTTGACCTCGCTTGCATCCGCACGGATGCATACCTTTTTGAATCTCGTTCATCTCTCCACCTCATCGTTTTTCGCGGTCGCATTGTCGTCGATCCGGCGGCCCGAGCCTAGTGCCGCGTATCGCACAACGCATTCTTCACCCCCACGCGCGTTCCGTGGCGGGGTCGTCACGATACACCGGCCAGGGCCGCCGCTAGCCGCCAGCCCCCACCGCCGCCCGCATCCGCTCCATCAACGCCAGCACCTCGGGCCGATTCTCCCCCTTCGCATGCACGAAGTAATACCTGAGCACCGAATCGACCTCGTGCCGGCTCACGCGCACGAGTTCGCTGCGCTTGAGATAGGCGTCGGCGAGCGGGACCCTCGCCAGCGCCACGCCGAGCCCGGCCTCGGCGGCCGCCAGCACGAGGTTGTAATCCTCGAAACGGCGATCCTGCGCGCGCGGCTTGAATGGCACGCCCAATGCATCGAACCACGTGCGCCAGCCGGTCACATCGGAATCGCGCAGCAACGGCAGGTCGAGCAATGCGGCATCGCCGCGCCGGCGACGCTCCTTCGCCAGTTGCGCGGCGAGCCGCGGATGCGCGACCGGATAGAGCCGCTCCGGCATGAACGCGCGGGTTTCGAGCTGACGCCAGTTGCCGCGCCCGTACCGGACCGACAGGTCCGCTTCGCCGCCCGCGATATCCACGTTGCGCAGATCGATGCCGAGCTCGATCCGCAATGCGGGCGCCTCGCTCTCGAGCGCATGCTGGCGCTCGAACAGCCAGAGCTGCGCGAAGGCCGGCACCACGCTCATCCTGACCAGTCGCGGCGTACGCGGCGAGCGCCACTGATCGGCCGCACTGTCGATGATCGCGAACGCCTGCTCGATCCGGCCAACGAAGCGCTGGCCGTCCGGCGTGAGACGCACACCGCGCGCATGACGTTCGAACAATCTCAGGCCGAGCCAGTTTTCGACAGCGGCCACGCGCCGGCTGATCGCGCCGTGCGTCACGCCGGAGACGTCGGCCGCAGCCAGGAACGACCCCTCGCGCGCAACCGTGCACACCGTCTCGAGGCTCGCGAGCGGCGGCCGCGATCCCGGCGCCGGCGCTGCGGCGGGCGACCCCGCTGGCGCGCGCTTTGCGCGGGCTGAAGCACCGGCCGTCCGCCGGCTTGAGCTGTGAATCATGGTCATATCTGCATGCTGATCTGTGCGCTAGCTTAGCATCTTGCCACGCCGCATCATTGCCGCATGAACACGCTCTCCACCCCGTCGTCGCGCCATGCGCGGCAGCCGCTGATCGCGGCCAGCGCGGTCGCCTTCACGATCGTTTCGTGGGCGTCCGCTTTCCCGTTCATCCGGATCGGCCTGCATGGCCTCACACCGCTGCAGCTCGCGGCGGCGCGCTTCGCCACCGCGGCCGTGCTGATCATCGCGTGGCTGATCGCGCGACGGCCACGCGTGCCGACACGGGGCGACGCACTACGCTTCCTGCTGTGCGGCTTTCTCGGCATCGCGCTCTACAACGCGCTGCTCAATACCGGCGAGCAGACCGTCTCGGCCGGCGCGGCGAGCTTCATCGTGAACACGCTGCCGATCTTCACGGCGCTGCTGGCCGCCGTGTTTCTGGGCGAGCGCTTCAATCGCTGGGGCTGGCTCGGCTCGCTGGTCAGCCTGGCCGGCATCGCGGTGATCGCGCGCGGGCAACCGGGCGGCCTCGTCCTCGGCGCCGGCAGCACGTTGATCCTCGGCGCGGCGTTGTGTTCGGCCAGCTATTTCGTGCTGCAGCGGCGGCTGATTCCGGTGTACGGCGCGCTGGCCTGCACAGCGTACACGCTGCTGGCCGGCGCGCTGCTGCTCTCGCCCTGGCTGCCGGGTGCACTCGTGGCGCTAGGCAGCGGGTCGCGCGACACGACGCTGGCCGTGCTGACGCTCGGCATCTTCCCCGCCGCGCTCGGTTACGCGACCTGGACATTCGCGCTCGGCTACTTCGGCGCGGCGCGCGCCGCCAACTTCCTCTATCTGACGCCAGCGGTCGCGACGGTCCTGTCGATGGTGCTGACGGGTGAGCAGCCCGGTATCGAGACGGTGTGCGGCGGCCTGCTGGCGATCGCCGGCGTGATCTTCGTGGCGTTGCGCGGACGTTCGTAGACCCGGCGCCACGTCGGGCAGGCGCGATCGGCCCGACGATCCGCAAGCGAGGCGATCGGGACGAACCCCGGCATCTGCAAAGCGGAATGCATCGCGTGGACTGTCGACCCGCGCCAGTTCGCCGATGCTGCCGGACTTGACCGTTAGTTGCGTTAAAACGAGGACATCGATCCCGATGAAGCATGACCCCGCAACCGGATGCGCAATCGAAATCGTCCAAACTGTGCAGACAAATCGACCGAACAGTTCCGGATTGACCGCGCATCAGTGTCCATGGCTTCGCCCCGGCCACCGGCCGAATAATGGATGCGGCCGTAAGGCCGTCGACAGCGAATCGCAGCCTGTGGCCTGCCGCGGCGCACGATTTCCGGCATCCGGCGCCTGCGAATTTCAGGCGCCGGCCGTGCTCCGACCGCCCCGCTACGCGATTCGCTGCAGCGCGCAAAATCGGCTTCATATATATTCATACGAATTGCACCGTTTCAGGCCCCGATTCACCCGCTCGTCCGGGCGGCATGTCGAGGTGCCGGACGCGATGCAAGTGAAGCCCATGATGGGTATGGAGACTCGTCCGATCGCCCCGACCTCGCTGTCGGCCGGTCGAGACGTCAATAGAAAGACATTCAAATCGGAGATGGCAGATGGAACGAAGCACTGTCGGCATGCGCTGCAAACCCCTGATCACCGTCGCACTGGCTGCCGCCGCATTCGCGGCCGCGTCGACCGCGATGGCCGACCAGGTCGTCAAGATCGGCAGCGTCGAACCGACGACGGGCGGCATCTCGCACCTCGGCAAGGACAACGAGAACGGTGCGCGCCTCGCGGTCGAGGAAATCAATGCGAAGGGCCTCACGATCGGCGGCAAGAAGATCACGCTGCAACTCGATGCGCAGGATGACGCGGCCGACCCGCGCCAGGCCACCCAGGTCGCGCAGAAGCTCGTCGACGACAAGGTCGTCGCCGTCATCGGCCACCTGAACTCGGGCACGTCGATCCCGGCGTCGAAGATCTACAGCGACGCGGGCATCGTGCAGATCTCGCCGTCGGCCACGAACCCGACCTACACGCAGCAAGGCTTCAAGACGACCTACCGCGTCGTCGCGACCGATGCGCAGCAAGGCCCGGCGCTCGCGAGCTACGCGCAGTCGAAGGGCGTGAAGACCGTGGCGGTGATCGACGATTCGACCGCGTACGGCCAGGGCCTCGCGAACGAGTTCGAGAAGAAGGCGAAGGCGCTCGGCCTGAAGGTGCTGTCGCACGACGCGACCAACGACAAGGCGGTCGACTTCCGCGCGATTCTGACCAAGGTCAAGGGCGAGAACCCGGACGCGATCATGTACGGCGGCATGGACGCCACCGGCGGCCCGCTCGCGAAGCAGGCGAAGCAGCTCGGCCTGCGCGCGAAGATCCTGTCGGGCGACGGCGTGTGCACCGACTCGCTGGCCGACCTGGCCGGCCCGGCGGCCGACAACGTGACGTGCTCGCAGGCAGGCGCTGCGCTCGAGAAGATGCCGGGCGGCGCGGACTTCCTCGCGAAGTACCAGAAGCGCTTCAACCAGGGCATCAAGTTCGATGCGCCGTTCGCGTATGACGCGGTCTACATCGCGGTCGACGCGATGAAGCGCGCGAACTCGACCGATCCGGCGAAGATCCTCGCCGCGATGCCGGCGACGAAGTACGACGGCGTGATCGGCACGACGACGTTCGATTCGAAGGGCGACCTGACGCACGGGATCATCTCGATCTACGGCTACAAGAGCGGCAAGAAGACCTTCGTCGACCAGGTGAAGATGTAACCCGCCGCGGCGCTGGCACGACGGGGACGCCACCCGTCGGCGCCGGCGCCGCGCGGGCCGATTTCTGATTCACGGAGACGAAGCATCATGTGTGCAATGGCGTATGCGGAATTTCAACAGGAGTTGAAGAAGGCACAGCTGACGGCGCGCGAGTTCGCCCGCCTGATCCGAATGAACGAAAGTTCGATCACGAACTATTCGAGCAAGGGCACGGTCCCGTCTCACCTCGCGGTCATCGCGAAACTGATCGGCACGATGGCTGCGCACGAGATCGATTTCCGGCGCGTGATCCGGCAGATGCGGATCGAACCAAAACGGCCGCGCGGCGGCGGCACGTTTCCTGCGGTGGACAAGCCGCGTTCCAGAAAGACAGCGAAACCCGACGCCTGAGCGCAGGCATGCGTCGACAGCGGCACGGAGCTTGCCGCTCGACGCTGGAATGGAAGTCCTCTCACGGGCAACGCGCCATGCCGCGCCCGACCCTCACCCCGCCACCCGCACGTGATCGAGCAGCGCCTGCAACGGATGGCGCACCTGCTTCGACGACATCCGCTTCACCTGGCTACGGCACGAATACCCGGTCGCCAGCGCCTCACCTTCGTCGTCCGGCCCGTCCACGTGCGCCGACCACGACTGCGAATAGATCGTCTTCGACGTCGCGAGATTGCGCGCCTCGTGCCCGTAGGTGCCCGACATCCCGCAGCACCCGGCCGCCTGAACCTGCAACCGCAGCCCGCGTCGCGCGAACACCTGCGCCCATTGCTTGCCGCTGTCGGGCGCATTGGTCTTCTCGGTGCAGTGCGGCAGCAACCGGTACGACATAGGCACGCCGTCGCCACCGGCGCCGGCTTCCGGCAGCGCCTGCAGCAGCCATTCCTGCGGCAGCGCGACCTTCGGCACATCGGTGAGCCCGGTCACCTTCAGGTATTCCTGCCGATACGTGAGCGTCATCGCCGGATCGAGGCCGACCAGCGCGACGCCCGAGCGCGCCAGCGCGGCCAGTTGCGTCGCATTGCGGATCGCCGCCTTCTCGAACACCCGCAAAAAGCCCTGCACATGCAGCGCCTTGCCGTTCGGCGCGAGCGGCGCGAGCCACACCTGAAAGCCCATGCGCGCCGCCAGCTCGATCAGCGTCGCCAGTTGCTCGGTATCGAAATAGCGCGTGAACGTGTCCTGCACGATGACGACGCTGCGTGCGCGCTGCGCGTCGCTCAGCGCGGCGAGCGCCTGCGGGTCGGCCGGCTTCACGCGCCATTGACGGATCACCGCCGCGAGATCGAAGCGGCTCAGCAGCGGGCTGTCGACCATGCCGACGTGCCGCTCCAGCACCGTGCGCACCCATCCCGCCCGCATCAGCCCGTTGTACAGCGCGGGCACCCGCGCCATCCACGGCATCGTGAATTCGAGCGAACCGATCAGGTAGTCGCGCAGCGGCCGCAGGTAGCGCTGGTGATACAGCTCGAGAAAGCGCGAGCGAAACTCCGGCACGTTCACCTTCACCGGACACTGCCCCGCGCACGACTTGCACGCGAGGCACCCGGCCATCGCGTCGTACACCTCGTGCGAAAAATCGGCTTCGCCGTTGCGCGCCGCGCGGCTGTTGCGCCAGCGCGTGGCAAGGCCGCTCAGGAACGGCTGCCGCGCACGCGCGGCCGCGACGACGTCGACGCCGGCCTGCCCTTGCAGGCGCAACCATTCGCGCATCAGCGACGCACGCCCCTTCGGCGATTGCACGCGTTCGCGCGTCGCCTTCCACGACGGGCACATCGCATCGTCCGGGTCGAAGTTGTAGCACGCGCCGTTGCCGTTGCAATGCATCGCGGTGCCGTAGCTCTGCCACACGCGTTCGTCGATCTGCCGGTCGTGGTCGCCGCGCGTCGGTACTTCGTCGATCTTCAGCAGCCGCATCGTGTGGTCCGGCGGCGTCGCGATCTTGCCCGGGTTGAACTGGTTGTGCGGATCGAACGCGGCCTTCAGTTGCTGCAGCGACGGATACAGCTCGCCGAAAAACGCCGGCGCATATTCGGAGCGCACGCCCTTGCCGTGCTCGCCCCACAACAGGCCGCCGTGCCGCTGCGTGAGCGCCGCCACCGCATCCGACACGGGCCGCACCAGCGCCGCCTGCTTCGGGTCCTTCATGTCGAGCGCCGGCCGCACGTGCAGCACGCCCGCATCGACGTGGCCGAACATCCCGTATTGCAGCCCGTGGCCGTCGAGCAGCGCGCGGAATTCGGCGATGTACGCGGGAAGGTTTTCCGGCGGCACCGCGGTGTCCTCGACGAACGGCTGCGGACGCGCCTCGCCCTGCACGTTGCCAAGCAGGCCGACCGCGCGCTTGCGCATCGCATACACGCGCTTCACCGCATCGTCGCCGGCCGCAAGCGTGTGGCCCAGGCGCTCCACGCTCGTATCGGTGCGCAGATGGTCGACGAACGCGCGCACGCGTGCATCGACGTCCTCCGCGTCGTCGCCGCTGAATTCGATCAGGTTGATGCCGAGCGTCGGCCGAGCATCGTCATGCGGGAAATACTCGGCCACGCTGCTCCACACGAAGTCCTTCATCGCGAGCATCAGCACCTTCGAGTCGACCGTCTCGATCGACAGCGGCTGATGCGCGAGCAGCGCGCGTGCGTCGCGCAGCGCGTCCATGAAGCCCGCATAGCGCACGTTGACCAGCACCGAATATTTCGGGATCGGCAGCACGTTGAGCTTCGCCTCGACGACGAAGCCGAGGGAGCCTTCCGCGCCGCACAGCACGCTGTTCAGGTTGAAACGGCCGTCGGGTTCACGCAGGTGCGCGAGGTCGTAGCCGGTCAGGCAGCGGTTGAGCTTCGGAAACTTCGCTTCGATCAGCGCCGCCTTGTCGTCGCTGATGCGCCGCGCGGTGCGGTACACCTTGCCGATGCGGTCCTGGCGCGCGCAGCGGCGCTCCAGCTCGTCGTCCGCGAGCGCGTCGCTGTGCAGGTGCTCGCCGCCCATCAGCACGAAATCGAGTTCGAGCACGTGGTCGCGCGTCTTGCCGTACGTGCAGCTGCCCTGCCCGCTCGCGTCGGTGTTGATCATCCCGCCGACAGTCGCGCGGTTCGACGTCGACAGCTCCGGCGCGAAAAACAGCCCGTGCGGCTTCAGCGCCGCATTGAGCTGGTCCTTGACGACGCCCGCCTGCACGCGCACCCAGCGCTGCTCGACGTCGATTTCGAGGATCCGGTTCATGTTGCGCGACAGGTCGACGACCACGCCGTCGGTCAGCGACTGCCCGTTGGTGCCCGTGCCGCCGCCGCGCGCGGCCACCGCGACGTCGCGATGCGCAGGCTCGGCGAGCAGCCGCGCCAGCAACCGGACGTCGTCCGCATGCGCGGGGCAGATCACCGCTTGCGGCAGGCGCTGGTAGATCGAGTTGTCAGTCGCCTGCACCGTCCGGTTCGCGTGGTCCGCGCGGATTTCCCCGGCGAATCCGGCGGCCTGCAGCGCGGCGAGAAAGTCACGGTACGCATGCGCGGGCGGGTTGGCGGGACGGGGCAACGAGGCGATCGACATGGGGCAAAAGCGGGAGTGTGGGTGGAACCGGCCGGCTCGCGTGGCCGAAACATGATTTTTTAGCAAGTTTCCACGCGACCGGGAATTCCAGTATCTTTGGATACTTCGCGAGAAACAAACGAATTCTGCTCCGGCGAATATTGCATAAAACTCATGAATTACCGTCGCCTCACCCCGTCGATGTCGCTGCTGCTGGTGTTCGAGGCCGCCGCGCGGCATGAAAGCTACACGCGCGCGGCCGAGGAGCTGTCGCTGAGCCAGAGCGCGATCAGCCGGCAGGTTCAGACCCTCGAGGATCAGCTCGGCGTGCCGCTGTTCCGGCGCGAGGGCCGCTCGGTCAAGCTGACCGAGGTCGGGCGCCGCTACTTCACCGAGCTGAGCGGCGCGCTGGGGCGCATCCGCGGCGCGACGCTGCAGGCGATGTCGCATCAGGCGGGCGCCGGCACGCTGCGGCTCGCGACGCTGCCCACATTCGGCTCGAAGTGGCTGCTGCCGCACCTGCACGACTTCTACACCGCGCATCCGGGCGTGACCGTGCACCTTCATTCGCGGATCGGCGGCATCGATTTCCTCAACGACGACCTCGATGCGGCGATTACCGTCGGCGCGGGCGACTGGCCGGGCCTGCACGCGCACCGGCTGTACAACGAGTTCCTGATCGCGATCGCGCCGCCCGACACGGGCAGCGGCAGCCGCCGCAAGGCCGACCCGCGCACGCCGGCGTGGGCCGCGAAGCAGACGCTGCTCGGCGTGACGAGCAACCAGCAGGCGTGGGCGGAATGGTTTTCGCACTATCGGCTCGACCATCGGCAGATGCGCATCGGCCCGAGCTTCGAGCTCACGTCGCACCTGATCCAGGCCGTGCGGGCCGGGATGGGAATCGGGCTGGTGCCGAAGGTGCTGGTGGAAGACGAGTTGAGCCGCAACGAGCTCGTGTCGATCGGCGACGCGATCACCAGCCAGCGCAGCTACTACCTCGTCTACCCGCCGGGGAACGAGACGCTGCCGTCGCTCGTCGCGTTCCGCGAATGGCTGCTGAAGTCGTGCTGAAACGCGGCCGGCGGCGGGCCGCTCAGGTGCGCCATTCGCCGAGAATCTGCTCGGCCAGGTAGTCGCACGGCGGGCGCGCGGACTGTGCGCTGCGCGCGAGCACGACCTCTATTTCGCCGAGCGGCGGCAGCCCGTGGCTTTCCGACAGCTGCACGAGATGATCCGGAACGCAGCAGCGCGCCAGCGGCGCGACCGCGAGCCCGGCCTCCACCATGCTGAGCAGGCCGAGGTGGCTCGGGCTTTCGTACGACATCCGGTACGGGATCTTCCGCCGGTTCAGCGCCTTGACCGCGTGATCGCGCGCCGCGCTGCCGCCGTGCGTGAAAAAAGCCACCGGCAGCGGCCGCTCTTCCCAGACGTTGCGCTTCGGCGACCCGGCCCAGACGAGCGGTTCGAGCCGGATCAGCTCGCCGGTCACGCCCTTGATCCGCGTGAGGCACGCGAGGTCGACCGTGTTGTCCTTCAGCATCGGCACGAGCGCGCTGCTCGGCTGGCCGATCACGCGTATTTCCACGCGCGGATGCATCGCGGCGAACTTGCCGAGCACTTGCGGCAGCAGCGACGAGATGTAATCGTCGGGCACGCCGATCGTCACGCGGCCGCGGATCTCCGGGCGCACGACCGACGCCCAGGCCTCGTCGCGCATCGCCAGCATCCGGCGGCCGTATTCGGCGAGCATCGTGCCGTCGTCGGTCGGCGTCACGTTGCGCGTGTCGCGGATGAACAGCGGCTTGCCGAGCGCATCTTCCAGCGCCTTGATCTGCATGCTCACCGCCGACGGCGACCGGTGCACGGCCTGCGCGCCCTGCGCGAACGATCCGGATTCCGCCACGGCCACCACCATCGCGAGCACATCGAGGTCGAGCTTTTTCATCGTATTCAGAAAAACTGATTAATCGATTCAGTTTATCCCGTTTTACTGTTCACCTCCACGGCCGGACAATGAATCCCGTCAGCTCTCACTCGTTGCAGGAATCAACAGACATGCATACGTCCGGATCGCTCTACGGATTTCTCGTCATCGGCGGCATGCTCGCGGTCACGCCCGGGCCGAACATGGTCTACGTGATGTCGCGCTCGATCGCGCAAGGACGCACGGCGGGGCTCATCTCGCTCGGCGGCGTGATGATCGGCTACCTGTTCTACATGTTCGGCGCGGCGTTCGGCATCACGACGTTGTTCATGAGCGTGCCCTATGCGGGCAGCGGGCTCGCCGTGATCGGGGCGGCATACCTGTTGTATCTGGCGTGGCAGGCCGTCAGGCCCGGCGGCCGCTCGCCGTTCGAGGTGCAGGCATTGCCGAGCGAGCGCCCGCTTCGACTGCTCGCGATGGGCGCGACGACCAGCGTGCTGAACCCGAAGCTCGCGATGCTGTTCATTTCGTTGCTGCCGCAGTTCATCGACTACCGGAATGGCAGCGTGCTCGGGCAATCGCTGTTTCTCGGTTCGCTGCTGATCGCCGCGTTCGCTTCCGCGAACGGGCTGGTGGCGATCTGTTCGAGCAGCATCGCGAAGTTCCTGCACGGGCGCCCGATGCTGCTGCTCGCGCAGCGCTGGGCGATGGGGCTCATTCTTGGCGGGCTGGGCGTGCAGATGGTGATCGATGCGTCAAGGATGGCGGGCGTGGCGTGACGGCTGCTAGTGCGCCCCTGAACTGAAACGGAAGCGGCCGGTGGGCAACGTTGCCCACCGGCCGTCATGCAGGAAACACGCCGTCGGTGCGACTCGGTCACTTCGTCAACAGTTCGGCCTCCAGCTCGCGCAACCGCTCCGGAAACCGGACGCGCAGCACCAGGAACCACCCGAGCCCGATGGCCAGCAGCGCGACGAACACATAAGGCAGCCACGCATAGACGCCCGCCGGCACCGGATACACGCTGCCGGCCAGCGGAATCGCGAGCAGCACGACCGCGACGACGCTGATCGCCACATGCCGCGCACGCAGCCGGCGCTGCCGGCGCAAGTAAAGCGGCGCGCCGATCGCCACCAGCACGTACGCAAGCAGCCAGCCGTACGTCGCGATCGAGCTGAGATAGCCATACGAATCGAGCAGCGCGGTGCCGCGTGCGGTGAACACCAGCGCAGTGGCCAGCGCCAGCACCGTAATCAGCGCCACCGCGACGTGCGGCGTCGCATTCCGCTCGTGCGCCTGGCCCGTCGACGCATGCAGCACGCCCTGCCGCCCGAACGTATAGACGATCCGCGCCGCCGCATTGATCGACGAGAAGAACGCCGCGAAGAAACTCAACGCCACGCCCGCGTCGATCAGCACGCCGACCCAGCCGGCCCCGAGCCGATGCGCGAGCACCGCGAGCGGGCCGTCGACCTGATCGAGCGGCGGCTTCTGCCCGTGGAACGCGCTCACCATCCCGTACGCGCCGATCACGAACAGGATGGCCGGCCCGACGACGCTGATCAGCACCGCGCGCGGAATCGCGCGGAACGGGTCGCGCGCCTCTGCGCCGAGCACCGTCGCACTCTCGAACCCCGTGAAGCTGAAGAACGCGAGCACCATCCCGAGCTGCAATTGCGTCGGCTTCACGCCTTCGAGCGTCAGTTGTTCGCGGTCGACCGGATGCCCGCCGAACGCGATCGTCCCGATCACGACGATGGCAATCAGCAGCAGCGTCGCAAGCTCGACGAACAGCGTGAAGCGCGTGGACAGCCGGATGTCGCGAAACGCGATGTACCACGCGGCGAACGCGGTGACGATCGTCAGCCCGAGCACCGCGCCGAGCGACGTCGCGCTGCCGAGCAGCCCGGTCTCGCGGCCCAGCACCAGAAACGTGTTGATCGTCCCCTGCAGGATGCCCGCGGCGGCCACCGCATAGGCAATCAGCAGCGACCAGCCGCAGATCGCGCCCCAGACCGGCCCGATGCCGGCCGACACGTACGCATACAGCGCGCCCGGCGACGCCGAGTCGCGTGCGAACACCGAGATGCTCCACGACGCGAACAGCAGTGCGACGATCGCGAACAGGTACGCGAGCCAGGTGCCATTGCCGGCCGTCGCGAATACGGCCGGGATCAGCACGCCGATCCCGCCCGACACGCCGACGAGGCCGATCGACTGCGCGATCAGTTCGGGCAGGCTCAGGTAGTTGCGCCGCAGGCCGCCTGCCTGCGGCACGGCATTGTGCGCAGGCAGTGCCTGCGCGGAGCTTGCTGGATGATTCATCGATTGATCTCGTCAGGAATGAAACGGCGCCGCGTGGGCCACCTGGTTTCCTTGCTCATGTTTCGTTGCGGGGAATACGCCGGCACGATCCGGTCAGTTCCAGGAATGGCGCGCGGGCTTCACGCCGTTGAGGTAGTAGTTGCCGATCGCGTGATACTTCCAGCGCACCGGGTCGTGCAGCGTATGCACGCGCGCGTTGCGCCAGTGGCGGTCGAAGTTGTATTTCGCGAGCGTCGATTTGCTGCCGCCGAGCTCGAACAGCTTGCTCGCCGCGAGCAGCGACACTTCGGTCGTCGCGATCTTTGCCTCGCCGACCGCGATCGCGGCCTGCGCGACCGTTTCCTCGCTTGGCTCGCGCTTCGCCGCGTCGACGAAGCGCCCCGAGCGCGCGAGCAGCGCTTCGGCCGCGTGCACGCGGTACGCGATGTCGCCGATCTGCGCGACCGTCAGCGGATCCTCGCTCGCGCGTTCGACACCGCTGTCGATCCACGGGCGCGCATGCTGCTGCACGAACGCGATCGTGTCCTGCAGCGCGGCGCGCGCGATCCCGAGATCGATCGCGGCGGTCGTGATCTGCGCGAACGGGCCCGCGAAGGTCGGACGGTCGTACGAACGCTGCGTGTGGAAGATTTCGAACGGGCTCACGCGCACGTTCTCGACGATCACCGTGCCGCTCGCGGTCGTGCGCTGCCCGAAGCCGCTCCAGTCATCCACGACGGTCAGCCCCGGCGCACCCTGCCGCACGAATGCGAGCACGGCCTGGTCCGACTCGTCGAGCGCGAGCACCGGAATCCAGTGCGCGAACAGCGTGCCGGTCGAATAGAACTTGCGGCCGTTCAGCACGAATGCGTCGCCGTCGCGGCGCACGCGCGTCTGGATGTCGAGCACGTTCTTGCCGCCCGCTTCGGAGAACGCATTCCCATAGCGCGTGCCCTTCAGGACGAGATCGAAGAAGAAGCGCTTCTGCGCATCGCTGCCTTCGAGGCGGATGTCCTCGATCAGGCAGTAGTGGTTCTGCGGGATCTGGCCGAGCGACGGGTCCGCCTGCGAAACGATCGCGATCACTTCCGCGAGCGTCACGTTCGACACTTCCGCGCCGCCGTACTCTCGCGGCACCGTGATGCCCCACAGGCCGCTCGACGAGAACAGCTCGATCTCGTCGAACGGCAGCTTGCGCTCGCGGTCGCGCAACGCGGCGTGCTCGGCCAGTCGCGCCGCGACCTGGTGCGCGACGTCGAGTGCCTCGGCATCCGAGCCGATCACGGGAACGGGCGTGGCGCCCGCTTGCGGTTGTACGTTTTCTTCGATGATTTCCGTAGACATGTGATTTCCGGCAAAGCTCATGAATCGGCCGGCGGTGCCGCGAAGCATCCGCCAACCTCCTGTTTCGATATCCGAAATGTCAAACCTGGATGACCCGCAAGAATGGTCGGCGTCACCCGTTCGGTCAGCCCGCGCGCGGCACGCGTGATTGCCCGCCGCGCGCCGGCCTCCGTATTACGCGGCAACGGCCTGCCGCTGCGCCTCGAGTTCGCGCACGAGCGGCAGCACGCGCTTGCCGAAGTACTCGACTTCCTCGATGAAATGCAGGAACCCTGCGAGCACGAGATCGACGCCGATCGCCTTCAGCGCGACGATGCGTTCGGCGATCTGCTGCGGCGTGCCGATCAGGTTCGTGCGGAAGCCGTCGTTGTACTGCACGAGATCCTCGAACGTCGACTTCGCCCAGTTGCCCTCGCCTTCGGGCGACGCCTTGCCGGCCTGCTTCACCGCATCGCCGAACGCATGCACGGCCTCGACGTGCGCGTGCCGGATGATGTCGTCGAGCACGGCCTGCGCCTCTTCCTCGGTATCGCGCGCGATCACGAACGCGTTCACGCCGATGCGCACGCGATGGTTGTTCGCCGCCGCCTTCGCGCGGATGTCGTCGATCTGCGCCTTCAGGTTCTCCGGCGTATTGCCGTTCGTGAAGTACCAGTCCGACACGCTCGCCGCGTTGTCGCGCGCGGCCCGCGAGCTGCCGCCCTGGAAGATCTCCGGATGCGGCTTCTGCACCGGCTTCGGGCTCAGCGTGTAGTCGTTGAAGCGGTAGAAGTCGCCCTTGAACGTGAAGTTGTCCTGCGTCCAGATGCCCTTCAGCGCCTGGATGAATTCCTTCGAGCGCCGATAGCGTTCGTCGTGCTCGAGCCACGGCTCGCCGATCGCGGTGAATTCGCCCTTGAACCAGCCGCTCACGACGTTGATCGCGACCCGCCCGTTCGAGATGTGGTCGATCGTCGCGAGCTGCTTCGCGACCACGGCCGGATGCCACGGCCCCGGCAGGATCGCGGCGAGCACCTTGAGCTTCGTCGTCGCATGCAGCAGCGCCTGGCTGAACGACACCGACTCGTGCTGGTATTCGGCGCCGTAGCCGGCCGTGAAGCGAATCTGGCTCAGCGCGTACTCGAAGCCGGCCGCCTCGGCCGTGCGTGCGAGCTGCTGGTTGTATTCGAGACTCCAGTCGGTGCGCTGCTCGATCGTGCTGACGACGAGGCCGCCGCTGACGTTCGGCACCCAGTAGGCGAACTTGACGCCGTCGGCGGAAGGGTCGGTATGGCTCATGAGTGTGTCCTGGTCGGAAGAGAAAATGCAGCCCGCCTATGCGGCCGCGACGGAAAGCGCATGCGGGCGCAGTTGCGGCACCGCGCGATCGACGGCAAGCGCGATACGCGCGCGCAGCGCCGGGTTCGTGATCTGGTACTGGTCGAAATCGCTTTCGGACGCGTACACGCCGATCGGCAGCGTGCGGGCCTGGAAGAAGCTGAACAGCGGACGGAGCTGATGGTCGATCACGAGCGCATGACGCTCGCTGCCGCCGGTGGCCGCGAGCAGCACGGGCACGTCGATCAGCGCTTCGTGATGCACGAGGTCGAACAGGTGCTTGAAGAGGCCCGTGTACGACGCGCGATACACGGGGCTCGCGACGACGAGCGCGTCGGCCGTCTCGATCGCGCGGATCTGCGCATCGAGGTCGGCCGGCACCTGCGTGCGCGTCAGCGCGCCGGCCAGCTGGCCGCCGATCTCGCCGAGTTCGATCAGCCGCGTTTCGATCGACAGCGCGGCGCCGAGTGCCGCGACGATCGCGTCGGTCAGCGCCAGCGTGCGCGACGGTCGTTGCAGGCCGCCCGATATCGCGACTACGTTGATTGCATTGCTCATCGATTGCATTCCCATTGTCGAGTCGGGTGCCGACGCACCCGTCACGTCATGGGTCAGCAAGGAGCGTGCCATTTCGATCATCGAGAGGGAAAACGATCGTCTGCATGACGAAATGCATCGCGATCGACGGCCTGTCACGGCGTTCCCACCGAACGCCCCACGTTGATAAGCGTGCCAGTCACGGCATCACAACCATATTCCGCAACGCGATGAACTCGGGGAAACAACGCTGCTGATGCGCTGCTGCGTGATCAGCAGCACGGCGTGCGCCACCCGCGCCTTTCCGCTTCGACACGGATTCCGGCAAGTGCGCGGCGTCCATTGGCATGCATTCGCGCCGGCTGTTCGCGTTCACGTGCCAGCGTGACGCGTCCCGCCCTTGCGATATCGCCGACATGGCTGCTGCATCGTCGCGCTGCGTGCAACTGATCGCCGCGCTGCGCGAGATCTCCGTGCCCGGCTGCGTCCAGCGCAGCATTCCCGCATTGGTTATCAGAAATCGATGTTTCCTGCGTTGCGCAAAACGTTGAACACTCTGCTGATCAAGCAGCACCCGGTCAGCAACGCCCTATGCGACCTGACCGCTTTCGTGCAGCAGCCCGACGCATTCATCGACATGACACCCATTTCCGTATCGCCTCGCGCGGAAGGCCTGCGCGTCGTCGCGCCGGCCCGCGACGAACCCGCGCCCCCTGACGCCCTGCAAACCGCCGAGCGTCTGGCGGCCGGCTTTGCATGCACCGCGGCCGAACGCGACCAGCAGGGCGGCACGCCGAAGGCCGAGCGCGACCAGTTGCGCGACAGCGGCCTGCTCGCGCTGAGCATCCCGTCTGCCTACGGCGGCCTCGGCGCGAGCTGGCGCACGACGCTCGACGTCGTCCGCGTGCTCGCGGCGGCCGACAGTTCGCTCGCGCACGTGTTCGGTTTCCATCACCTGATGCTCGCGACCGTGCGGCTGTTCGGCGCGCCCGCGCAGTGGGAATCGTGGTTCGAGCGCACCGCGCGCCAGCAGTGGTTCTGGGGCAACGCGCTGAATCCGCTCGACGAGCGCACGCTCAGCCGCTCGCATGGCGCCTGGCACGAATTCAGCGGCCAGAAGAGTTTCTGTTCGGGCGCGCTCGATTCGCAGATGCTGATCGCGTCCGCGCACGACGCCGACACGCGCGCATTCCTGATCGCCGCCGTGCCGACGCAGCGCAGCGGCATCTCGATCGCCGACGACTGGAACAACATCGGCCAGCGCCAGACCGACAGCGGCACGGTCACGTTCGAGAAAGTGCGCGTCGAGGATCACGAACTGCTGACGGACCCCGGCCCGCTGGCGACGCCGTTCGCGTGCCTGCGCCCGCTCGTCGCGCAGCTCGTGCTGACGAACGTGTATCTCGGCATCGCCGAAGCCGCGTTCAACGACGCGCGGCACTACACGCTGCACGAAGCGCGGCCGTGGCCCGGCGCACAGGTCTCGAGCACCGGCGACGATCCGTACATCCTCGGCCAGTACGG
Organism: Burkholderia sp. Ac-20392; assembly: GCF_017104585.1. NCBI lineage: Bacteria > Pseudomonadati > Pseudomonadota > Betaproteobacteria > Burkholderiales > Burkholderiaceae > Burkholderia > Burkholderia sp. Ac-20392. The sequence goes on along the minus strand of NZ_JAAGPB010000054.1, from coordinate 108 downwards.
CGAATTCTGGGTCGGGCTCGAAGCCGCGCGCGTGCTCGCCGACCGCGCGGCGGACCGGCTCGACGCCGCATGGTCGCGCGATGCCGCGCTCACGCATGCGGAGCGCGG